>JALYMT010000264.1 GCA_030773555.1 Actinomycetota bacterium
CACGGCGTCGGTGAGGGCCGGTGAGAAGCGCTGTCCCAGCATGAAGCCGAGAGCGGACCCCCCGACGGGGATCTCCCGGCGCGGGTGCCGGGCGGCGTACACGATCGCGTCCGCGACGATCTCGGGTGCGTAGACCGGCGGGGGTGGCTTCGGCATCGCGCCGAGCTTGCTGCGGGCGTGCTCGAAGAAGGGCGTGTCGATCGACGCGGGCAGGATCGTCGTGACCGCGATGGGCGCCCCCTCCTGCGCCAGCTCGACCCGCAGGGAGTCGTACAGCGCGCGCAGCGCCCACTTGCTCGCCGTGTAAGGCCCGTGCAGCGGCACCGCTCGGACGCCTTCCACCGAGGAGATGCCGATGATGACCCCGCCTCCGCTGCGGCGCATCGCCGGCAGGGCGGCGTGGACGCCGTGGACGTGGCCGAGGAAGTTCACGCGCATCACCCGGTCGAACTCCTCGGCGGTGATGTCCTCGACCCGGCCCCACACACTGACCGCGGCCGCGTTGACCCAGGTGTCGATGCGCCCGTACCGCTCCTCTGCGGTCCGGGCCAGCGCGCTCACCGCGCCCGCGTCGGCGACGTCGGTGGGCACCGACATCGCCGTCCCGCCGGCTCCGGTGATCTCCTTCACCAGCGTCTCGAGGGCGTCGACGCTCCTCGCCGCGCACACCACCCGGGCGCCGCGCTGGGCGAAGGCGAGGGCGCTGGCGCGGCCGATGCCGCTTGACGCACCCGCGATCACCACGACCTGATCTGCCACCGGCTTCGGCATCGCACCTGCTCCTCTCGAACCGTGGCCCTGCCGTACCCGGAGGTAGGAGCGGCAATCGGCGCGATGACTGGCCGGGGACCTCGGTCGCGGACAACTCCCCACGGCGTGCCAATACGCGCTCGCCGCACGTGGCGTGCGTCGAGCGGTACGGCGTGCAAAGTCAGCTGGCGCCCAGGTCGGACATCCGCAGGCCGACGTGGTCGATCACCGGTGCTGCCCGGGGCGGCGCGGTTGGCCACGGTAGGTGCCGAAGCTCCACCGATTGCCCTCCGGGTTGCGCTGCGAACTCGCGGAAGCCGTAGTGCCGCTGGCGGCTGGCGCGGGTCCGGGTGGGCGGTTCGTCGCGGCCGTCACCGGCTACCGGCAGGAGGGCCTGCCCGCCGGGGTGCACCGCGGGCTGCCCTCGCCGTACCTCACGCTCGTCGTCACCGTGGACGAGCCGCTGCTGCTCGCGGGCCGCAGCGCCGGGTGCGGGTGACGCGTCACCAGCTCCTGCAGCACTACGTCAGGGTGTCAGCCGTGCACGACGTCGTGGCGGGCGCCCTGGTGAGATCCGGCCGGGTGCTGCTCGCGCATCGCAGCCCGTTGCGGGAGTGGTACCCGGATGTGTGGGACCTGCCGGGAGGCCACGTGGAGGAGGGTGAGTCGGAGCTGCAGGCGCTGGCGCGGGAGGTGCAGGAGGAGCTCGGCGTGCAGATCGTCGAGCACGACCCGCACCCGCTGGGACGCGTGCACCTCGCCGGCGAGGGCGCAAGGGCCGGGATGCGGCTGAGCGTCTGGGCCGGGCGGCGGTGGCGGGGCTCGCCCGAGAACCAGCGCCCGGACGAGCACGACGAGCTGCGCTGGGTCGGACCCGGCGAGCTCTCCCAGCTGGCGCTGGCGCACCCCGGCTACGTCGAGCTGCTCACCCCGCTCCTGGCCGCGCCATAGCCCACCGCGGGGGTCGAGCGCGAAGCATCAGCCGAGTCAGCGGACCTCGACCGAGATGAGACGCCTGACAGACCTGGCCAGTCGCTGGTCCCGAGTCACCAGCGGGCAGTCGAGCGACTCCGCGAGGACGACGTAGGCGGCGTCGTACGCGGACACGTTCTCGCGTAGTTGGAAGGCGCGGCGCCGGAGGGCGTCTCCCGACGGCCAGCGCTGGATGTCCAGGTCGTCGAAGTCCGTGAGGGCGTCGAGGGCTCTGGCAGCCGTGATGTCGCGGCGAAGGGTGAGACCGCGTAGGGCCGAGACGACCTCGAAATCGAGGAGAGCAGGCGCGTGAAGCTGCTCCGAGACCAGCAGTGCACGCAACTCGACGGTCCCCCAGGCCGGTCAAGGCGTCGACCACCGCCGCGCAGTCGGCGACGATCACGTACGGGGAGACTCCGAACGGCCCTCGCGCTCGCCTCTGGCCTCTTCGAGAACGTCGACGGCCGAGACGCTGGCACGTTCCGCTCGTCGAGCAGCCCGGTCGAGCACGTCCTGGAGCGCGGGACGAGCCACCTCCCGCTGGATCAGCCCCAGCAGATAGGTATTGAGCGACTCCCCCCGGGCAGCTGCCCGGGCCTTCAACACCCGCCGTGCCTCGTCGGGCACGTTCCTGATCTGCAGGAGGGAAGCCACCACCTCAGGGTACATCAACCTTCATGCATTATGCATGCATTAGGGCTGGATGCAGCGGAGATGCTCGCGTCGTCTGGCCCTCCCCGATGGTTACGAAACCAGGACGAGGCAGAAGGGGTGCCCCGCGGGGTCGAGGTAGACCCGGAAGGTCGTGCCCGGCTGGTGCTCCGCCTTGCGGGCTCCGAGGGCCAGGAGCGCCGTCTCGGCCTCGTCGAGGTTGGGCACGTCGAAGTCGAGGTGCAGCTGCTGCGGCCGCTCGCCGTCCGGCCACGTGGGCGCCTGGTGGTCCGCCGCGCGCTGGAAGGCGAGGGTGTGGCCACCACCGCTGCGCAGTTCCACCCAGTCGTCGTCGCTGTCCTCGTCGACTGGCCAGCCGGTGATCCCCGCGTAGAACTCCGCGAGGGCACGTGGATCCGGGCAGTCCAGAGCGGTGAGGCTGAGACGCGCGATGCCGGGCATGCCGGGAGCGTACGGCGCCATCACTCCCGGGATCGACAGTCGTCGCCGAAGAGCCGGTGGAGGGCGTCGACTTGCTGGTACGTCGGCAGCTGTGCCGTCTCCACGTTGCCGCCCTCGCGCAGGGCCGCGACCGTGGTGGTGACGGCGTGCAGGGCAGCCCGCAGGAGCAGGGAGCCGCAACTGACGCGAGCGGCTCCCGCGCGCCCATAGTCGCGCACGGTGGGTCCTCCCGGAACGTAGAGGACGCCAGCCGCGACAGCTCCGTGCGGTCGCTGCGCTCGACCGGCCGGCCCTGCGACGGGTCGTCCCAGGCGTCACCGGGTCCAATCAGCCATGTCCCGTCCGCGAGGTCGAACGTGTGCAGGTGCGCGAGGTCCCAGCGGCCGAATGCCTCGTCGACGGCGGCGGCGAGATCGCCGAAGGTCATCGAGCGGGCAGCCGCGAAGATCCGGCCTGGCCGGGGCCAGAAATCCGGCTCTACGACGTGGAACGTGGTGAGCGGCCTCGGATCCGTGTCGCTGCTGGAGTCTGCCAGGTCACCCCGCAGTGCAGAAGGAGTCGGAGTGGGTAGTTGGCGAAGTTGCGGAAGCCGAAC
>JALYMT010000265.1 GCA_030773555.1 Actinomycetota bacterium
ATCGCCTCGTCGTACGGCTCGAGCAGGACGCGCCCGGACTCGATCTCCTTGCGGATGTCGCGGTCGGAGAGCAGCACGGCAGGCAACCTACCGGGCGAGGGCGCGCTACAGTGGCCGGGTCTGCGGGCGTAGTTCAATGGCAGAACATCAGCTTCCCAAGCTGACAGTGGGAGTTCGATTCTCCTCGCCCGCTCCACGAGGCCCGACTTATGGTCGGCCGCATGCCCGACGCTATCTTCGAGCACCCGCGCCTGGTCGCGATCTACGACGTGCTCGACGGCGACCGCAGCGACCTGAATGTGTACGCCGCCGTCGCTGACGAGCTCAGCGCTCGTTGCGTGCTGGACGTCGGGTGCGGGACGGGCACGTTAGCGCTGCTTCTCGCCGACCGCGGCCTGGAGGTTACCGGTGTCGATCCGGCGGCCGGTTCCCTCGGGATCGCTCGGGCCAAGCCCGGCGCCGAGCGGTGCGCTGGATCCACGGCGATGCGACCGCCCTGCCGCCGATGCAGGTCGACCTTGCGACGATGACCGGCAACGTCGCGCAGGCGATCGTCGACCCGCAGGCTTGGGAGGGCCACTCGGCGGCGTGCATGCCGCACTGCGTCCCGATGGGCATCTCATCTTCGAGACCCGTGACCCGAGCTACCGTGGCTGGGAGGAATGGCACCGGGCGGCGTCGTACCGGGTCACGGAGATCCATGGCGTCGGATCGGTCGAAACCTGGGTGGAGTTGACCGACGTCAGCGGGCCGATGGTCAGCTTCCGCTCGACGTGGGTGTTCGCCTCCGACGGGCAGATGTTGACGTCAGACTCGACGCTGCGCTTCCGCGAGCGGGACGAGATCGAGGCGCACCTGTTCGCGCACGGCTACGCCGTGGAAGACGTCCGCGACGCGCCCGACCGGCCGGGACGAGAGTTCGTGTTCTTGGCGCGGCGTCCGGCGTAAGCGGATACATGATCCCGCTCTCTGGTCAGCGACGGCCGGGTGGCTCCTCCTCGGCCTCGAGTTCGTACTTGTCGATGTCGTCGACCGACATGACCGAGCCGGGCGGTGGGGCGTCGATGCGTACGGGTGAGCCGAAGCCGCTCAGCTCGACGCTCACCTTCTGGGTGTCGCCGTGAAGGAGGTCGGGCTCCTCCTTGGGGGAGATCACGTCCTCGGTGGCCAGCGTCACGCGCGTCACCCGGCCGTCGGTCACCCAGGCGTCCATGGTCGCCGTGATCCCGGAGTCCGGATACAGCATGGCCGGTCCCCTCGCCTGGAACGCGCGCTCCCCCGTGACGACTCGGCCCCTGTAGTGAACCGCGGGCCTGTCCCCGCCCCCGCGCCGACCTGACGGACGTCGCGCAGCAGGCGGGAGATGACCACGAGCTGCGCGCGCGGGTCCGCACCGTCGGTGTCGGTGAGCAGGACACCGGGGCCGGGGACACCACCGCTGAAGTCGCCCCGAGTGATGCGCACCCACGTCTTGTCGTCCGGGAAGGGATCGCCCGGCTCCTGCGGGAAGCGGACGTAGACCACGTCGTCCAGCTCGCGCATCTCGCCACCGACCAGTGGCTGCTCGGGCACCAGCTGCAGGTGGTCTGCGGCGAAGTCGACGGCCCCGGTGCCGACGCTTCGCCATTCCTCGGCTGGCGTGTCCGCCTGGCCGGTGGGGACGACCCGCTCGATCGTGTAGTTCACCTGCGCGGTGCCGGCCCGCCGCCGTCGCCCGCGCGGCTGTCTGGAGGGCGGCCAGGGCCTCTCGGCCGGGGACCACCGGCGTACCGGACGGCGCGGCCGACGGGGCGGCCTCGGGCTCGCGGGTCACAGTCGCCGGCGGCGGCGCCGCACTGCAGGCCGCCAGGAGTAGGGCGATGAGGGGAAGCGCGGATCTGGGGTGCACGTTCCCTGCTCTCAGGTGCAGCTGACCAGGCGCAGGGCGTCTGCGCCACGCTGCTCGATGGTCGTACGGTCACGCTCGTCCCACCGGGCGAGCGCCCTCGCGGCCCTTGCCCGTTGGTTGCCGCTGTCGAAGACCACGTCCGTGGTCGTGCAGCGGCGGCCAGCATCGACCACGATGACGAAGCGGTCGCCCACCCAGCCGGCGAACGCCTCCGACGCGTCCATCGCCTCGTCCAGGTCGCCGTCGCCGGCCAGCAGCGCCAGCCCGAAGGCCCCCGTCGTGCCGGCGTCGAGCCGCTTCCCGGGGACGTCGGGGGTGAGAACCGCCTGGGGGCGCATCTCCGGCTGCCCCTCGAGCCACTCCTGGGGGGAGAGGATCTGCTCGCTGGTGGTGGGCGGGTCGGTGAAGGCCCGGTCGCGAGCTTGCTGGCCCCCACCCTCGGTGATCTCGGCGATGAAATCCGCACCCAGCTCCTAGGGCGCGGCGAGCAGGCTCTCGACCAGCAGGGCCGCCCGGTCGGCCGCGTCCTCCCCACCAAGGCGCAGGGAGGGGTGCTCCGAGGAGGTGCCCCCAGCGGCGGGCTCGGCCTCCCACAACTGGTCCAGCCACTCCTGCCAGTCCTCGGGCTGGTCGTAGTAGTAGCGGTCCTCCACGTCGTTGGCGTCACCCTCGATCACGGAATTCAGCGCGAAGCCCGCCTCGCCGTCGGGCGCGGCTTCCATCGCCTCGGGGAAGTGCTGGTCCTGCAGCGCGTGGACGAGCTCGTGCACGAGGACGCTCTCGAGCAGCGGGTTCCACTCGTCGCCCCGC
>JALYMT010000266.1 GCA_030773555.1 Actinomycetota bacterium
GCGGTGGTATCCAGACCACGGACTCGGCTCATTGCCAGCGCGGCGAGCACCGAGGCCGCGAGGGCGATGAGCAGCGCTGCGGCCACGACGGACAGCAGTGCCAGGAGTCGCCCGGCGAGCCAGGCGACGCGGCGGGGCTGCTGGACGAGCAGGCCGCGCAGGGTGCCCTGTCCGTACTCGCTGGTGGTGGTGACGGTGAAGACGAGGAAGACCAGCAGGCCGGCCAGGCCCATGCCCGTGCTGAACCCGCGCACCAGGCCATCGGCATCGGCGAGCCGCTCCAGGACGAGGGCGGGCCGGCCTGGCCCGCCGTGGGCCCCGGCGGGGGCGGTCTCGGCCAGGGCGAAGGTCAACACGGTGGCCAGCACGCCCAGTGCGGCGACCATCAGCCCGCCGACAGCGACGCTGGGCCGGCGCAGCTTGAGCGACTCGGACAGATAGGCGCGGATCACGGGGACTCCTCGGGGTCGATGAGGTTCTGGTAGCGCTCCTCCAGGCTGGTGTGGACCGGAGCGATCTCGGCCAGCGTGATGCCTCGGTCGCCAGCAGCGCGGTTGAGGGCGGCGAGCAGGGCGACGCGGTCGGCCTCCGAGGTGTGCCGCTGGTCCAGGCGCAGCTGGAGCCGCTCGCCGTCCAGCCGGGCGTCGATGCCGCGAGCGGCGGCGAGCTCGCGCAGAGCCGGCAGCTGGTGGGGATGTTCGGGCGCAGCAGCACGCTGGTGGCGCCGACCCCCAGTTCGCTGGCTGGTCCGGAGTAGGCCAGCCGCCCCCGATCGAGCACGACGAGCCAGTCGCAGACCTGCTCCAGCTCCACAAGCAGGTGGGAGGAGATCAGTACGGTGCGGCCGGCGCCGCCGAGCGTGCGCAGCAGTGCCCGCATGTCCCGGATGCCGGCGGGGTCCAACCCGTTCGTCGGCTCGTCCAGGATGAGCAGCCGGGGGTCGGCGAGCAGCGCGGCGGCAATGCCCAGACGCTGCTTCATCCCGAGGGAGTAGGTGCGGAACGCGTCGTCGCCGCGACCGGTCAGACCGACCTGGTCCAACGTCGCGTCCACCCGGGCCCGGACGTGACCGCCGAGCACGGCCAGGGACTCGAGGTTGCGCCGCCCGGACAGGCTCGGATAGAAGGCGGGGCTCTCGATCAACGCCCCCACCTCGCGCAGGTAGCGCTGCGGGCGTTCCAGCGGCTCCCCGAGCACGCTGCCCGCTCCGCTGGTCGGGCGCACCAGGCCCAGCAGCATCCGCAAGGTGGTGGTCTTGCCGGCCCCGTTGGGGCCGATGAACCCGGCCACCGTCCCCGTAGGCACCCGCAGGTCCAGGCCCGCCAGCACGCTGCGCCGTCCGTACCGCTTGGTCAAGCCCTCGACGTCGATCGCCCAGTCCGGCGACGCGGGCTCGTGCGGCAGCGGAGGCGCACCGGGCGCGAGTCGCGGGGGGCGTGAAGTAGGGGGGAGTGAAGTGGTGGTCATGCCGCCAGCCTGGCCGGCCCGCTCGTCCGCGTCGTCCGTCCGGCAGCGGCACCGGGATACGCAACCTGACGTACGTCGCGTCTGCTCCCACCGAGCCCTGGCGGGACGCTCAGGTGACCAGGCCGGCCTGGTGGGCGAGCACGACCAGCTGGGCCCGGTCCCGCGCCCCCAGCTTGATCATGACGCGGCTGACGTGCGTGCGCGCGGTCGCGGGGCTGATCACGAGGCGGCCCGCGATCTCGTCGTTGGACAGGCCGTGCCCGACCAGCCCCAGGATCTCCCGCTCGCGAGGGGTCACGTCGGCCAGGTCCGGCGCGGGACCGGCCCGGCGGGCGGCGAAGGCGCGGATGACCCGGCGGGTGACGCTCGGGGACAGCAGCGACTCCCCGGCCGCGACCACCCGGACCGCGCGCAGCAGCTCGCCTGGGTCGGCGTCCTTGACCACGAAGCCACTCGCCCCGGCGCGCAGCGCCTCGAAGACGTACTCGTCCAGGTCGAACGTGGTGATCAGGATGATCCGCGTGGTGGCCAGGGACGGGTCCGCGCTGACCGCCCGCAGCAGGGCCAGCCCATCCAGGCCGGGCATGCGGATGTCGGACAGCACCACGTCCGGGCGGGTGCGCCGAATCAGCTGCAGCGCCGCGCGCCCGTCCTCGGCCTCCCCGACCAGCTCCAGGTCCTCCTCGGGCTCCAGCAGCACCCGCAGGCCCAGCCGCACCAGTGGCTGGTCGTCGGCCACGACCACCCGGATCACCGTGGGGGTCTCCCCTCGCGTCCACCGGGCGTCTCCGGCGCGGGCAGGACCGCCTCCACGCGCCAACCGCCGCGGGCTCCGGGTCCCGCGTCGAACCGGCTACCCAGCGCCTCGGCCCGCTCCCGCAGGCCCAGCAGGCCGTGACCGGCTCGGCCCGTGGGAGCGCTGCCGGCGCCGTCGTCGTGGACCACGACGCGCACCTGCCCGGGCTCGTGGTGCACCCGCACCGCCGCCGCGGCGGCGCCGGCGTGACGCAACGTGTTGGTCAACGACTCCTGCACCACGCGGAAGGCGGCCTGGTCGACCTCCGCCGGCAACGGCCGTGGCGCACCGGCGCTCGCGATGTCCACCGGAAGTCCGGCCTGGCGCACCTGCTCCACCAGCGCCGGGAGGCGGGCCAACCCCGCCACCGGAGCCCGGGGAGTGTCCTCGGGGTCGGCGCGGGTCAGCGCCAGCGTCAGCCGTAGCTCCTCCAGTGCCTCCGCGCTGGTCCGCCGGATCGCCTCCAGCGCCGGCTGCGCCTGTTCCGGCCGACGGTCCAACACGTGCAGAGCCACCCCTGCCTGCAGCGAGATCACCGACAGGCTGTGCCCGACGACATCGTGCACCTCCCGCGCCAGTTGCAGGCGCTCCTGCTCCCGGCGGCGGCGCTGCGCCTCCATGTCCGCACGCGCCGCGGACACGCGCGATGAGCGCACCGTCGAGCCCACCACCGCCGGCACCACCGCCCAGCCCGCTTGCGCCAGCGCCGCGATCCACCACAACCAGCCCGTCGACCGGACCGCCACCTCCCCCGAGGACGTGAATGCACTGCTCAGCACCCCGCCGAGCACGACTCCCGCGGCGGCCGCAGTCGCGGTGACGACCCCGCGTCGCTCACGGCGTGCCGCCAGAC
>JALYMT010000267.1 GCA_030773555.1 Actinomycetota bacterium
GCCGGCGGCCGCCGCGGCGACGTCGTCTGCGCCGAGCACCACACGCGACGACGAGCTGATCGACGCCGCCAGCCGCGGGGACGTCGCCGCCGTCCGGCGCCTGGTGGACGGCGGCGCCGACGTGCGCGCCCGCAACAGCCAGGGTCCTACGGCGCTGGTCGCCGCGGCCTACGGCAACCACGTCGACGCCGCTCAGGCGCTGATCGAGGCCGGAGCGGACGTCAACGCCAAGGACCCCACCGAGCAGAGCGCCTATCTGATCGCCACCAGCGAGGTCGACGACGACCCGCGGCTGCTCGAGCGCACCCTGGCCGCCGGCGCGGACGTGCAGGCCAAGGACAGCTACAACGGCACCGGTCTCATCCGCGCCGGCGAGCGTGGCTATCCCCGCATCGTCGACCGGCTGCTGCGCGCCGGGGTGGAGGTCGACCACGTGAACCGGCTCGGCTGGACCGCTCTGCTCGAGGCGATCATCCTCGGCGAGGGCGGGCCGGCGCACGTGGAGACCGTCCGGCTGCTCCTGGCCGGCGGCGCCGACCCGAACCTGCCCGACCGCGACGGGGTGACCCCGCTCGCGCACGCCCAGCGCCGCGGCCAGTGCCGATCAGCACCCTGCTCCGGGACGCTGGCGGCCGTACGTGATTCATGTCGTCGCGCCGCACGATCCTCGCCCGCCACCCTCGCGCAGTGGACCACCGACCCGGTACGCGCCCAGTCCTTCCTCGCGGCGGGCTTCACGCTGCTCGGTGGCGGGCTGCCCATCACCAACGGCGGTCAGGTCGTGGGCACCATCGGTGTCGGCGGCGGCAGCCCCGAGCAGGACGTCCAGGTCGCCGAAGCGGGCCTCGACGCCCTGAGCTGAGCGCCCTCCCTCGGGCGGTGCGCGCCGCTCCGCCCGAGGGATGGCTCGGCCGGGTGGCGCGTCGATCCTGAGGTAGCGCGGCCAGCACCGGGTCGGTGTCGTGGTGAACCCCTCCAGCGCGACGGTGTCGCCGTCGGACACCAGCTGCGCGATCGCCTCGGGCAGGCTCAGGATCTGCGCCATCGCTTCTCCTGGCCGTCGTCCGCGTCAGGCGGCCTCGAGCAGGACGGCGATGCCCTGCCCGACGCCGATGCACATGGTCGCCACGGCCCGCCGCGCGCCGCGGTCGCGGAGCTCCAGCGCCGCGGAGAGGGCCAGCCGGGATCCGCTGGCGCCCAGGGGGTGACCCAGGGCGATCGCCCCGCCGTGGGGGTTGACGTGCTCGGCGTCGTCGGGCAGGCCGAGTCCGCGCAGCACGGCGAGCGCCTGCGCGGCGAACGCCTCGTTGAGCTCCACGACGTCGACGTCGCCGACGTCCAGCCCGGCCCGGTCGAGCAGCTTGCGGGTGGCCGGCTCCGGGCCGACGCCCATCATCCGCGGCGCCACCCCCACCGCCGCGCTCGCGCTCACCCGCGCCAGCGGGGTCAGCCCGTAGCGCTCGACCGCCCGCTCGGAGGCCACCAGCAGCGCGCCCGCCCCGTCGTTGACCCCCGAGGAGTTCCCCGCGGTCACCGACCCCCCGGGGAACAGCGGCCGCAGCCGCCCCAGCGCCTCCAGGGAGGTCTCCCGCGGATGCTCGTCGCGGTCCACCAGCACGGGCTCGCCCCTGCGCGCGGGCACCGGCACGGGGATGATCTCGCGCGCCAGCCGGCCGTTCGAGGCGGCCTTGGCCGCCCGCTCCTGCGAGCGCAGCGCGAACGCGTCCTGGTCCTCCCGGGGAATCCCGTACTCGCGGGCGACGTTCTCGGCGGTGCCGGGCATCGAGTCGGTGCCGTGCAACTCATCCATCCGCGGATTCACGAACCGCCACCCGATCGTGGTGTCGTGCACCTCCGCGGCCCGCGACCACGCCGCCGACGCCTTGGGCAGCACGAACGGCGCCCGGGTCATCGACTCCACCCCACCGGCGACCACGAGGTCGGCGTCGCCGGCACGCACCGCCCGCGCCGCGACGCCCAGCGCATCCAGGCTCGAGCCGCACAGCCGGTTCACCGTGCTGCCCGGCACCTCCACCGGCAGCCCGGCGAGCAGCCAGGACATGCGGGCGACGTTGCGGTTGTCCTCCCCGGCCTGGTTCGCGCAGCCCAGCACCACGTCGTCGACCGCGCCCCAGTCGAGCGAGGGCAGCCGGTCGGCGAGTGCGCGCAGCACGTGCGCACCCAGGTCGTCCGGGCGCACCGGTGCGAGCGCGCCCCCGAAGCGTCCGAAGGGCGTCCGTACGCCGTCGACCAGAAAGGCAGTACTC
>JALYMT010000268.1 GCA_030773555.1 Actinomycetota bacterium
ACACCACGCTGTTCACCCTGCCCGGCACCACCGACCCCGCTCGCAGCGGGGGCGGCGAGCCAGGCGGAGCGGACGAGCCGGCGCAGCTGCTCGGCTACGGCCCGATACCGGCCGAGCTGGCCCGCCGGCTCGTCAGCGCGGCCGGACCCGCCGACACACCCCCGCCCACCGAGGCGGGCACGGCGGCTGAGGCGGCCGAAGTGTGGGTGCGCCGGCTGTACGCGCATCCGGGCAGCGGGGCGCTGGTCGTGATGGAGTCCACCCGACGGTGCTTCCCCGCCGGGCTGCGCCGGTTCCTGGTGCTGCGCGACCGGACCTGCCGCACGCCCTGGTGTGACGCGCCGATCCGCCACGCCGACCACGTCGTGCCCGCCGAGAACGCCGGCGCGACCAGCGCCGACAACGGCCAAGGACTGTGCCAGGCGTGCAACCACGCCAAGCAGGCACCGGGCTGGCGGGCCGCTGCCGCCGCCGGCGGCGGCGGGCAGGGGGTCACCACCACCCCCACCGGGCACACCTACACCAGCCGGCCCCCGACCTCCCCGGCAGCGGCCAGGCACAGCGAGCGAGCCCGCCCCCCGCGGAACCGCTCTCCCACCCCTCACCCCGCGCCGCCTGACCCTCCGGCCGGCATGACGCCCCGGCACGCACCCTTCCAGGCCTCGGTCAGCGGTCCGAACGAGCGCTCACGTTGGCGCTGCGCGAGAGGCTGCGAATCGTGCCGCCTGACGTCCGCCCCCCGTGGGCAACCCTGGGCAACCGGCGCCCTCAGCGGAGGCGGGAGCCGGCGGCGACGCTGACGCAGTTGCGGCCGCGGGCCTTCGCCTCGTACAGGGCGGCGTCCGCGCGCGCGAGCAGGACCTGCCAGTCCTCACCCGGCTGGTGTCTTGCCACTCCGGCGGAGAAGGTCTGGCCCCCGGGGGTTCCGCGGCGCAGCCGGGCGAGCAGCTCGAGGGCTTCGGCAGGTGTGGAGCCGGGGAGCAACAGCCCGAACTCCTCGCCGCCGTAGCGCGCCATCACGTCACCGGCGCGCAGCCGCCCCTGCCAGGCGGTGGCGGCCTCGGTCAGCAGCCGGTCGCCGACCTGGTGGCCGTGCTCGTCGTTGAACCGCTTGAAGTGGTCGAGGTCCAGCAAGACCACGCACAGGCTGGCGCCGGAGCGGTCGGCCGCGGCCACCGCGCGCGGAAGGGCCGCGTCCCAGGTGCGCCGGTTGGCCAGCCCGGTCAGGGCGCCGTTCGCGGCGAGCGCCGCGAGGATGGCCGCCTGGGTCTGCACCCGACCGAGCAGCAGGGCGAGGCGGGCCAGGACCAGCAGCGCGAGCACGGCCGAGCCCAGGCCGATGGCCGTCGCGGAGATCTCGACGTTGGTCCAGCTCTGGGCCAGCAGCAGCGCGGGCGCGACCAGGATCGCGGCCGCGAGCGCCGCGAGTCGCTGGGCGGTGAGCCGCTCCGACGGGGCGGCCGGCGGCGCCACGAGGAGCCGCCGTGAGGGGTGCAGGGCAGCCAGGCCGACCCCGAGATAGGCGGTCGGCCACAAGCTGTAGACAACCCGTGGCACATCGGCGCCACCGTCAGCCGCCGCCAGGATCGCATCTCCGAGCAGCGTGCACATCAGGGACAGGACGAGGAGGCGGTACGCGGGCGTGCGCGCACCCGGAGCGGTCGCCAGCCGCACGAGCATCGTGAGCAGCAGCAGGTCGCCGAGCGGATAGATCACCGTGAGGACGCGTCCCAGCAGGGTCGTACCGGGATCACCAGCGGCGGGGGCGACGAGGAGCACCCAGGCGAGCACGGCCGCGCCGGTGGTGATGATGGCCGCGTCGGGCAGCTCGGCGCGGTCTCGGGAGGACTCCCAGCTGCGGAACGCCGAGGAGAGGGCGACGATCAGCGCGGGATAGCCCGCCAGGTACAGGACCTCGGCCAGGCCGCCGAGGTGATCCTGGTGGCCCAGCTGCACGAGCAGCAAGCGCACCAGGTCGCCGCCGAGGAACAGCAGGACGGCGACGGCGAGAAAGGACCAGGGCCTGGCGTGCTCGTTCGTGCCCTGCCGCGCCGCTCCGACCACGGCTCCCGCGACGCCCGTGGCACCAAGAACCAGATAAGCGCCGACCTGCACGAGGGACTTCCCGGGGCAGCAGGGAGTAGCCGACGATCGCGACGGCGGCTAAGCCGCCTGCCGCCCACCACCATCCGGGAGTCCGGAGATCGGGCGCCTCGTGCAGGCGTGTGCTGCCGCGGCTCTCGACGCTGCGCCTGGCGGCGGCTCCGAAGGCGACGTCCATCCGCGACAGGCTAGTGACCAAACGCGACAGGTTGGTAACGCTTCAGCGCCACGCGGCCAGCGCACCAGGCCGGCGGCCTCGAGTTCCCGGTACGCCCGGGCCACGGTATCCACGGCCAGGCCGGGGTCCCCGGCGAGCTGACGCAGCGGGGGCAGCCGCCCGCCGGCGGGCGGCGCGCCCGAAGAGATGAAATCGGCCGGTTGGCGGCGCAGCTGCTCGTACGGGGGAATGGGATCGGCCGCGGTGACGACCAGCGTCGGGGGGACTGTCATCGGGAGGGCGCGGGGGTCCGGGTCGGGCGGGTGGTCCAGCCGACCGCGAGGACGCGGGAGCACTGCCGTGGCACCCAGGGGTGCCGACGCCGTCGCTCGCTAGGTTCTGTTCGGAGGAGGACCTGCTCGCCCCCGCCGGCCCACTCCAGCAGCAGGATGGTGGCGTCGTCCTACAGGCAACCCTGCTGGTGCTCGAGAATCGCGCGGCCCAGCCGACGCAGCACCTCGGGGGCCGGCAGCCCCAACTGCGCCTCGCGCACCGCGAGGTCATCGAACCGCTCCAAACCGAAGAAGCTCCCGTCGGCGCTGCGGGCCTCGATGACCCCGTCGGTGTAGAGCAGGAGGCGGTCGACCGGCTCGAGGGTCTCCACGCCCACTGCGGGGCACCGGTGTCCACTCCGACACCGAGCGGCGCCGAGGGCTCGGCGTCGAGCCTGTGCACGATCTTGCCGCCCCGCAGGAGCAGCGGGGGGTGGTGCCCGGCCGAGACCCACCGGAGCAGGCCGCTGGCGATGTCCAGCTCGCAGAAGAGGGCGGTCACGAAGCGCTCCCCGCCGAAGTGCTCGGTGACAGCGGCGTGGATCGCGACCCGGGTCTCCTCGAGGTCGAGCAGCTGGCGACGGGCGTTGCGGTAGGCCGCGACCGCGACGCTCGACAGCAGCGCCGCCCCCAGGCCGTGGCCCAGGGCGTCGAACACGGCGACGTGAGCGGTCTCCCCGTTGACCGCGTAGTCGAAGGTGTCGCCGCCCACCTCGTCCCAGGGCTCCAGGGCGCCGGAGACGACCAGCTGCTCGGTCCCGAAGGTGAGCGGGGGCAGCAAGCCGCCACTGGATCTCCGCGGCCAGGGTCATCGGCCGGCGACGCCGGACGAACTCGAACACGTCGCCGTACACCTGCTTGCTCACCAGCAGCTCCGCGACCAGCCCGCTGTACGTGAGCACCCGTTCGCGTACGTCCTCGGGGGACCGGTCGGGCGGAAAGGTGAACTCGATGACCCCGAGCCGCTCGGTGCCATCGAGCAGGGGCACCCACAGCCGTCGCTCGCCCGGCTCGCCGCCGTCGCTGCCCAGCAGCTCGAGCGTACGGAAGGCGCGCCCGCCCAGCGTGCCCTCGATGCTGAGCTCGCCGCGGTCGGCGGCGTGCGCCGACGGCACCGGCACCAGGACCGACTGCCCGTAGTCCGCGAGGTAGAGGACGACCTCCTGCGCCCCCAGCGGACGGGCGTGCCGGGCGACGAGATCGGCAAAGTCGCTGGGGGTACTGAGGTGGGAGGCGTCGATGAGCCTGCTCAACTCGTCCGGTACTCGGTTGATCACCTCGCCCCCTCTCGGGCCGAGCGTAGCGGGCGATCAAGCCGCGATCGTCGGTAGCCTCCTGCCGGTGGCACCGGTCGCGGCAGTCGTGCTGGCATGGGTCCCCCTCGTGCTCCTGCTCGACCGCGGCGCCGACCTCGGTGCGCAGCGCCTGCTCGGCCTGGGGACCTGGGTGCTGCTCCTCGCCCTCCTTCGGCGGGAGAGCCCCCAGGTCGGGGCGCAGGTGGCGGTCGTGATCGCCTTCGCCACGGCGGTCGAGTACACGTTCTCCCCGCTGCTGGAGGTGTACGTCTACCGCCTGGGCAACGTGCCCGCCTTCGTCCCGCCCGGGCACGGCCTGATCTATCTCGCCGCACTCGACCTCGCCCGCAGCGCCCGCTTCGCCCGCTACCGCCGCCTGCTCGTCGTCGGCACGGTCGCGGCGGGTGGGGCGTACGCCGGCTGGGGTCTGCTCCTCAGCGACCGTCCCGACGTCCTCGGCGCCTTCTGGTACGCCTGCCTGCTGCTCTTCCTGTGGCGCGGCCGCGCCCCGCTGCTGTACGTGGGCGCCTTCGTCGTCGTCACCTATCTGGAGGTGCTGGGCACCTGGATCGGCACCTGGGAGTGGCAGCTGCGCGACCCTACCGGCTGGGTGAGCATCGGCAATCCGCCGAGCGGGGCGGCCGGTGGCTACGGCTGGTTCGACCTGGCCGCGGTGCTGGGCGCGCCGGCGGTGCTGCGCGCGTGGGAGCGGCTCGCGCGGGCCGGGTGCTCAGCGCGCCGCGAGACGGCTGAGCACGACGTCGTGCAGGAGGCCGTTGGTGGCGACGGCGCTGCCGGCCGCCGGGCCGGGACGGCCCTGCAGGTCGGTGAACCGCCCGCCCGCCTCCTCGACGACGAGCGCGACCGCGGCCAGGTCGTGCAGCGCGACCTCGGGCTCGGCGGCGATGTCGACCGCGCCCTCGGCCACCAGCATGTAGGACCAGAAGTCGCCGTACGCCCGGGTCCGCCAGGCCGCGGCGAGCAGGTCGAGGAAGGGCCGCAGCCGGCTCTGCAGTGACCAGCCGTCGAGGTCGGAGTAGGAGATCGAGGCGTCGCCGAGCGAGCCGACCTTCGAGACCTGGCACGGCCGGGCGGAGGCGAGACTGCGCCCGGTCCAGGCGCCGGCGTCGCGGGCGGCCCACCACCTGCGCTGCAGCGCGGGCGCGCTCACCACCGAGGCGGCCACGAGGTCACCGTCCATCAGGGCGATCAGGGTCGCCCATACCGGGACGCCGCGGACATAGTTCTTCGTCCCGTCGATCGGGTCGAGCACCCAGCGACGCGGCCCGTGCCCGGTGTCGGCGAACTCCTCGCCGTGGACCGCGTCGCGGGGCCGCGCCCGGCGCAGGATGCTGCGCAGCGCCTGCTCGGTGCCCTTGTCGGCGTCGCTGACCGGGGTGAGGTCGGGCTTGGTCTCCACGGTGAGATCGAGGGCCCGGAAGCGTGCCATCGTCAGCCCGTCCGCTTCGTCCGCGAGGACGTGCGCCAGGCGGAGGTCGTCGATGTAGCCCCGCACGGGTGAACGTTAGCGGTCTCCCGGCCGCGCCCCCCGGGCGTCTGCGCATACTCCAGATGCCGCATCAAGCCAGCGGCTGTTTCCAGTCGGGGGGCGAGGAACATGTCGAAGCTACTGAACGCTCTGAGCACGCGCCGGGCCGCGGGCGCCGTCGAGACCCAGGTCGAGGAGCTCGTGGTCCCGCTCGCCAGCGTCGACGGGTGGACGCTGCGGGGGACGCGCCTGCAGGACCGGGTGCCCTTCCGGATGCAGCGCGAGCTGTGCGCCCTGCTGCACGGCGTCGAGATCGGCGCCACCACCCCGTACACCTACGCCCGGGCGGCCGAGCTGCTCGACTCGATCGGCGAGCCTGGCCAGGCGTACGCCGTCTGCGAGGCCTGGTTCCGCCTGCCGGCCGGGCGCCGGGCGCAGCAGGCCCAGGCCGACCGGTCGCTGGCTCGCCAGCGCAACCGGCTGCGCCTGCGGGTCGCGTCGGCCGTGGGCACCATCTGAGCGCAGCAGCCGGCGGCGATTAGCGTCCCCGCCATGACGACGACCGAGCCGACCGAGCCGCTCGCGCTGCTGGGAGTCCTGGCCGACGAAGCTCGCCTGCGGATCTTCGCGGCGGTGCTGCTGGGCGCCCGGCAGACCGGGCAAATCGCGGCGGCGGCGCACGTCCGCGGCGAGAAGGACGCGCTGCGCCTGTTGGCCCGGTTGGAGTCCGCCGGGCTGGTGAGCCGGGCGGAGGGCGGCTGGCGGGCGCATCCCGAGGTGCTGCGGGAGGCGGTCGCCGCCGCTACCCCGGCCCGCCCGTACGTCGACTTCGGTGTCAGCGACCCGGAGGAGGCGGCGGTGCTGCGTACCTTCCTTCCGGAGGGGCGGCTGGTGCAGCTGCCCAGCCAGGAGGCCAAGCGGCGCATCGTCCTCGAGCACGTGGCGCAGGTCTTCGAGCCGGGAATTCGCTATCCGGAGCGGGATGTCGACGCCCTGCTGCGCGCCTTCTGGCACGATCATGTGTCGCTTCGGCGGTATCTCGTGGACTCCGGCTTCCTGTCCCGGGAGGCGGGGGAGTACTGGCGCACCGGCGGCGTCGTCGCCGTCTGAGATTCGCGCCGTGCGCGGGAGAGGAACCCCGTGCCCGAGACGGTTTTCGGACTTCCCACGCACATCCTGTCAATCCACGCGGTCGTCGTGCTCGTGCCGCTGTCAGCGGGCGGGGTCGTGCTCATGGCCCTGATCCCCCCGCTGCGGCGACTGCTGCGCTGGCCGGTGCTGGCCGTGCTCACCGCCGCGCTCGCCGCCGTCCCCGTCGCCACCCAGAGCGGCGAGCTGCTGATGGCGCGGCTCGTCCGCGAGGGCGCCCTCGGGGGGCCGGTGCTCGACAAGGTGCAACTCCACCAGGAGCTCGGCGAGCAGGTGCTCTGGCCGGTGCTCGGACTGTGGATCTTCACCGTCGCCCTGGTGGCCGCCGAGGGCAGCCGTCGGCCGGCCCGCCACCCTGCGCTGCTCGCCGTGCTGACCGGGCTGGCCGTGGTCGCGGCCCTGCTCGCCACCCTGCAGGTCATCCGGACGGGGCACGCCGGCGCGACCGCGGTCTGGAATCCGGGCGCCTGACCGCCCAACCGGTCAGGTCGGAGCCTCCCGCGAGCGCAGCAGGCGGCGCAGCGACGCGAGCCGGGCCGGGTCGGCGTTGCCCTGGGCCACCCACCCGTCGAGGGCGCAGTCGGGCTCGTCGTGCGAGCACGCGCGCGGGCAGCTCGCCGTGCCGGCCTGCAGGTCGGGAAAGGCGTGGATCACCCGGTCCGGCTGCACGTGCGCCAACCCGAAGCTGCGGACGCCGGGGGTGTCGATGACCCATCCGTCGCCGTCGGGCAGACTCAGCGCGATCGCCGAGGACGAGGTGTGCCGGCCGCGTCCCGTCACCGCGTTGACCGAGCCGATCGCGCGGTCGCTGCCCGGTACCAGCGCGTTGACGAGGGTCGACTTGCCCACTCCGGAGTGCCCGAAGAAGACGCTCGTGCGCCCCCCGAGCCACGTCCGCAGCGGCCGCAGGCCCTCGGCCCCGAGGTCGTCGCGCCGGGTCACGACGTGCGGGACGTCGAGACTCGCGTACGTGTGCAGCAGGGCGTCGGGGGAGGTCAGGTCGGCCTTGGTGAGGCACAGCAGAGGGGTGAGCCCGGCGTCGTAGGCGGCGACCAGGCACCGATCGATGAGCCCCAGCCGCGGCTCGGGATCGGCGAGGGCAGTGACGATGACGAGCGCGTCGGCGTTGGCGACCAGGATCCGCTCGATGGGATCGGTGTCGTCGGCGGTGCGGCGCAGCACCGAGCGGCGGGGCTCGACGCGGACGACGCGCGCCAGGCTGTCGGGCGCTCCCGAAAGGTCGCCGACCAGTCCCACTCGGTCGCCGACGACGACTCCCTGGCGGCCGAGCTCGCGGGCCTTCATGGCGTGCACCTCGCGGCTGCCGACCAGGCAGGTGTAGCGGCCGCGGTCGACCGCGAGCACCACGCCGGCCGTCGCGTCGCCGTGGCCGGGCCGCTCCTTCGTCCGGGGGCGCGACTTGCCCCGTCCGGGACGCACCCGGACGTCGTCCTCGTCGTAGCTGCGGCGCCGCTCGGGACTCAGGACGCCGTCCCCACCAGCGCCGACCACATCGCCGGGAACGCCGGCAGCGTCTTCGCCGTCGTCGCGACGTTCTCCACCCGTACCCCGGGCACGGCCAGGCCGAGCACCGCGCCCGCCATGGCGAGGCGGTGGTCGTCGTACGTCGCGAACGTGCCGCCGCGAAGGGGCCGCGGGCGGACCTCGAGCCCGTCGGCGGCCTCGACGACGTCCCCGCCCAGACCGTTGATCTCCGTCGCGAGCGCCGCGAGGCGGTCGGTCTCGTGGCCCCGCATATGGCCGATGCCGCGCAGGGAGGACGGGGAGTCGGCGAGGGCGGCTACGGCGGTGAGCACGGGGACGAGCTCGGTGACGTCGGCGAGCTCGGCCTGGAAACCCGAGATGCGCCCCGTGCCCCGCAGGGCGAGACCATGGTCGCCGGTCTCGCCCCGGGCGCCCATCGCAGCCAGCAGGGCGGGCAGCTCGGCACCCGGCTGCACCGAGCGCGCCGGCCAGTCCGGAATGCGCACCTCGCCGCCGGTTACCACCGCCGCGGCGAGGAACGGGGCGGCGGAGGACAGGTCGGGCTCGACTCCGCTGGACCCTCCCCGCAGCGGCCCGGGCAGGACCCGCCACACTCCCCGCTCCGGCTCGTCCGCGTCGGCGCCCGCGCGGGCCAGCATCGTCACCGTCATCTCGAGATGCGGCAGCGAGGGCACGCGGCCGCCGACGTGCCGCACGAGCAGTCCGTGCTCGAAGCGCGGTGCGGCGAGGAGCAGCCCGCTGAGGAACTGCGAGGAGCCCGAGGCGTCGATGCGCACCTCGCCGCCCCGCACCCGGCCGGTGCCGTGGACGGCGAACGGCAGGCCCGCGTACGCGGGGACGTCGAGCTCGACGCCGATCGCCTGCAGCACCTGGAGCAGGGGACGCATGGGCCGCTCCCGGGCGCGCGGGTCACCGTCGAAGCGGACGACGCCCCGGGCCAGCCCCGCGACCGGGGGGACGAAGCGCATCACCGTGCCGGCCAGCCCGCAGTCGACCATGGCGGGGCCGCGGAGGGGACCCGAAATCACTCGCCAGTTCCCGTCGGGCTCGTCGAGGATCCGCACGCCCAGCGCGCGCAGGGCGCTCGCCATCAGCTCGGTGTCCCGGGCGCGCAGCGGGCCTCGTACGAGGGTCGGCTCGTCGGCCAGCGCGGCGAGCACGAGCGCGCGGTTGGTCATCGACTTCGAGCCCGGCAGGGAGACCGCGGCGTCCACCGGTCCCGTCGCCCGCGGGGCCGGCCATAGCAGCGGGCTCGGCGCGGGCTCGGTGGAGGACGTCACGACAGGCGAGGGTAGTCCGGCGAGACGATCCCGGCTTGATCGGCGAGATAGCGGGAACGTCCGACAGCAGCGGGTGGACGAGGCGAGGAGGCGGGCGTGGTCGTTGGCCAGAGGCAGATCGGCAAGCTGGTCCGGTGGGTCGCGGGGGCGGTGGACCGACAGCTCGACCGGAGCATCGCGGTCGCCGGTGCCGTCGTCCGGGTGGCGTCCTCGCCACCGGCCAGGCGCGGGGCCGCAGCGCTGCAGGATCTCGGGGTCGCGGCCGTGCGCACCGTGAGCAGCACGGCGGCGGGCTACCGGGCACTGCGGGAGGAGCCGGCGAGCCCGGCGCCGGTCGCCGACGTCGTCGCCGTCGAGGATCCCGTCGAGCCTGCTCCGCGCGCCGTGCCGTCGACGCCGCCGCCGGCTCTGACCCGGTCGGCCCCGACCCAGCCGGCGCCGCCCACGAAGACGGCGTCACCCGCGCCGCCGGCCCCGACGGCGACTCCCCCCGCGGAGCAGCCTGCCCCGACCGCGACAACTGCCAAGCAGACCGCGGCGCAGCAGACGGCCGCCAAGAGCACGCCGGCCAAGAGCACGCCGGCCAAGACCACGTCGGCGAAGAAGAGCGCCGCGAAGAAGACCACCGCCCCCGCGACGCCGGGCAAGAAGACGGCGGCGAAGAAGACGCCCGCTGACGTGCCGGCCAAGAAGCAGGCGGGCCCTACCGACGTGGCCGACGCGACGACGAAGAAGAAGGCGTCGCCGGCCCCCTCGCAGCCGCAGCCGGGAGAGGACTCCGGCAAGGGCGGTCCTCGGTCCTAGGGTCCATGCTGCCGGCGAGGATCAGGCGGCGGGCAACCTGCGCCGGGCGTTGAAGGCAGCCGCCTTCGCGGTGGTGCGCGCGGCCTTGCTGGCCAGGCGGGCCTCGCGCTGCGCCGTGCGCTGGGTGGCCCGCACCGCGTGGCCGGTGTGGGTCGCCGCCCGCTTCGCCCGCCACGACAGCCCCGGGTTACCCTCGGTGTCGACGGCGGCCAGCAGGAGCCCGCCCAGGATGCTCAGGTTCTTCAGGAACTGGATCTGCTGCATGGTCTTCGCGCCCGGGTCCGTCTCCTCCCAGAAGGAGTGCGCCCCCAGAGTGGTCGGGACCAGGGCGCCCGCGAGCGCCAGCGCCGAGAGCCGCGGCAGCTTGCCCAGCGCCAGCAGGGCGCCGGCTCCGACGTGGACGTACCCGTTGATCTTCACGAGCTGCTCGGGGTCGGTGGGCAGGTAGGGCACGCGCTCGGCGAGGGGCTGGCCCGCCTTCTGGGCAGCCGCGACGCCGTAGCCGGGGTTCTTGATGTTGTTGAGGCCGCCGGTGATGAAGATGCCGGCGAGCATGGGACGGGCGAGACGGCGCACGAGAGTCATGTCCGGCGCTTTCCCGACCCTGCCGCCGGCCAACCCTCCGGCTCCTGCGCCCGGCAGCGGGCGGGAATCCGGATGCCCGAGCCCGTGTTGTCCGGGGCGCACGTCCGCACGATTCGGAGGCCGCATGCTCGCCCTCACACGTACCGCGGACGCGTCCCTGCCTACCTGGCCCGAATGGCCGGTCGGCGGGACGACGTCCCGGTCGGTAAGCTCGTCCTCGATGACTGAGGGCCCTCCTATCGACGAGACGACTCCGCAGAGCGGGTCCGTTTCCGCTGGGGAGACCCCCGAGGAGCGCAACGCCCGCTTCGAGCGGGACGCGCTGCAGTTTCTCGACCAGTTGTACTCCGCGGCGCTGCGGATGACCCGCAACCCCAGTGACGCCGAAGATCTCGTGCAGGAGGCGTACGCCAAGGCGTACGGGTCGTTTCACCAGTTCACCGAGGGCACGAA
>JALYMT010000269.1 GCA_030773555.1 Actinomycetota bacterium
GACGTCCTCGTCCGCATCGGACCCAGCGCTATCGCGGAGACGCAGCAGGTGCGCGACGCCCTGCAGTCAGGGAGCTGGTTTCTGACGAGGAAGATCATTGACGAGAGACTGAGGGTGGCCGACCCCGTGCAGGACGAGATGGAGCACAAGGCGATGCGTCGCCTCGGACGAAGCAGAGCCGAGATCAACAGAGCCGCGGCCGAGCTGTGGGGGGGTTCCCTGGTCGCCCGCCGAGAGGAGTTGCTCGGCTCAGACGCCGCGACCCTCGCTCCTCGGTCCCTGCAAGCTCGGCGGGGTCACGTCAGCCGCCGGCTGCTAGCCGAGCTGGCCGAGCACTTCGAACGCGAGGGCGCGGAATGAGCGGCGTACGCGATGGGGTGATCAAGCGGGGCGCCACCTGGAGCTTCGTGATCCGCGCGCAGGACCCGGAGACGGGACGCAGCCGGCCGCGGTGGGTCGGCGGCTTCCCGACCGAGGCGGCGGCGAAGGCTGCCCGTGATGAGGCGCGTGTCGCTGCCCGACGCGGGGAGTACGTCGACCGGACACGCCTCACGGTCGCGGAGTACCTGCGGGAGTGGTTGGCCGTGCACGCGGTAGCGATCAAGCCGAAGACGCTGGCCGGCTACCGGGAGGACATAGAGCGGTACGTCATCCCCCGCCTCGGCGGGCAGCGGCTGCAGGCCCTGCGTCCCGCGACGCTGACGCGCTTCTACCGTGACCTGCTGGAGAGCGGGGGACGCGATGGGCGGCCGCTATCCCCGCGCACGGTCGATCACGTGCACCGCACGCTGCGGAAGGCGTTGGGCGATGCGGTGCGGGTTGAGCAGCTGCTACCGTCGAATCCCGCCGAGCGCGCAACGCGGCCCCGCGGGGAGTTTGTGGAGCCGGCGGACTTGTGGACTCCGGGCGAGTTGCGCCGGTTCCTCGAGGCGGCTGCACGGCACCGGCTGGGCGCGTTCTACTGGCTTGCCGCCTACACCGGCGCGCGCCGTGGTGAGCTGCTGGCGCTGCGCTGGACGGACATTGACCTCGACGGCGCGGCGGTGACCTTCGCGGGCTCAACCGACGTCATCGGCGGACGGCGAGTCGATGGGACCACCAAGGGCGGGCGCTCCCGCACGATCAGCATCGACGCCGAGACGGCTGGGGTTCTGCGGGAGCACCGGAAGGACCAAGCGGCCGAGCGACTCAAGGCGGGGCCGCTGTGGACCGGCTCCGGCTTGCTCGTGTTCACCACAGAGACCGGTACGGCCCTGTATCCCGACACGGTGTCTGCGCTCACGCCGACCCTCGCACGGCGCGCGGACCTCACGCCGATGAGGTTGCACGACTTGCGCCATCTGCACGCCACGACGCTGCTGCTCGCCGGCGTGCCTGTGCACGTCGTCGCCAACCGCCTCGGCCACCGCGACCCGGCGATCACCCTGCGGGTCTACGCGCACGTCCTGCGCGAGCAAACTACGAGTGTCGCTGAGGTGTTCGCCACCGCGTTACGGGGCTGACCTCCCTCAGCACGCGCTGTGACTCCTCAGCCGAGCTAGGCCTTCCGAGTGGAGGTAGCAGGTCCCGCCGAGGGGGAGGGCTTCTCCTGCTTCCGGTAGGGGTCGCTCATCGGGCCTAGACTGCCCCCCCAACGATGGCTCTCCGTGCGGGGAGAGGTGGCTTGCAGCCGAGCCTCGCTGCCGCGAGAGCTCGTTCCAGCGTTCTCAGTCGGCATGGCGCGGCTCCTCAGGGTTGAGGGTGGCACTGTAGTAGTGCTTACGGCTTACCCACTTGAAGCCCTCGTGTCGCGTGATGCCGGCCACCTCGACCGGCCCCCCCACGATATCGGGTCCCAGGAGGTAGTGGTTGTAGCCGATCGTCACGTCCACCAGGAACCTGGACAGGTCGATCGCGTCGCCGAAGGGCATGGCCGGGAGCACCGGCTGCCGCGTGAACTGCGGGAACAGGCCCGACACTTTCAACCACTCGGTCGGTGGCAGGGCTTGCTGAAGTAGAACGCGCAAGGTGCTGTCGAAGCCGTTGAAGAGCCGCTCCGTTGCTTCTGGCTGGGCGAAAGCAATCCACCCATACTGATCTTGTGCCACGACGAGTTCCGGCGTAGGCCGAGTCTGCGGGTCCTCGATCAGTACCACCCGGGCTTCCGCCGCCTTCGCCCCCGCCGAGTATCCGGCGACCAACATCCCGAGAGGCGCAGGAGGGGACGTCGCCGGTGGGAACTCGGTCAGGTAGAGCTCGTCGTAGAACATGGTGACGAGACGGTCCGCGACCTCCTCCACGCTGTAACTGCCGGTCAGCTCCCAGTCGGGGTAGGCCGGATCCCTGCCCATCAAACGTCGACGCAGGTCCTTCGCCAACGTGGCGATGCTGGCTGACCCAATCCCACCCAGCCCCAGGTCATGGCGCCGATAGGCAAGCGGCGATGCAGGTGGAAAATCTTGTTCGCGTTGTTGTAGACCTGCGCCCCGCCGCCCTGCAGCGTGAAGGTAGTTGCCGAGTCGGTCGCAAGAACGATCCCGTCGAAGACCTGGACCACCACCGCCACCGTCACGGGCCGCAGCCTAGGGCGGATCAGCCGTGCACGGGAGGTCCTGTTAGCAGTGGCGTTAGCAAGAGGAGGCCCAGAGGACCCCCCGCCGCTGCCACCAAGACGCTGACCTGCAAAAACGGTTGAGCCGGCGGGGGGACTCGAACCCCCAACCGCCCGATTACAAGTCGGGTGCGCTGCCAGTTGCGCCACGCCGGCGAAGCCCGACGAGCGTAGCCCGCGCGCGCGTACAGCCCGGAAAAGACCGGCCGGAACCGGTGACCGCGAGCGGATGGCGGCCGTACGCTCCCCCACTGAGGCACCCCGCCTCCTCGGATCGTCCGGCACGTTCCTGCCGGGAAGGGTGGTTCTCCCATGGCTCCGGTGACCTTCGACGAGGCCACGCGCGTCTATCCCGGGGGGGACCGCCCAGCGGTCGACGCCCTCGATCTCGAGATCGGCGACGGCGAGTTCCTCGTCCTCGTCGGCCCGTCCGGCTGCGGCAAGTCGACGTCGCTGCGGATGCTCGCCGGCTTGGAGGACGTCGACGGCGGCGCGATCCGCATCGGTGAGCGCGACGTCACGCACCTGCCGCCCAAGGAGCGGGACATCGCGATGGTGTTCCAGAACTACGCCTTGTATCCGCACATGACGGTCGCCGACAACATGGGCTTCGCCCTCAAGATCGCCGGGGTGGGCAAGGACGAGCGTGACCGGCGGGTCCGCGAGGCGGCGAGGCTGCTCGACCTCGAGCAGTTCCTCGAGCGCAAGCCCAAGGCGCTCTCCGGTGGCCAGCGCCAGCGGGTGGCCATGGGCCGGGCGATCGTGCGCTCCCCGCAGGTGTTCCTCATGGACGAGCCGCTGTCGAACCTCGACGCGAAGCTGCGCGTGCAGACCCGTACGCAGATCGCCTCGCTGCAGCGGCGCCTGGGCACGACCACGGTGTACGTCACCCACGACCAGGTCGAGGCCATGACGATGGGCGACCGGGTCGCCGTCCTCAAGGACGGCCTGCTCCAGCAGGTCGACTCCCCACGGCGGATGTACGAGCGGCCGAACAACGTCTTCGTGGCCGGCTTCATCGGCTCACCGGCCATGAACATCTTCGAGGTCGAGGTGGCCGGTGACGGGGCCAAGGTGGCGGGCACGACCGTGCCGCTGAGCCGGGAGGTGCTCGGGCAGATCGCCGCCGAGGGCGCCACGAGGGTGATGCTCGGCGTGCGCCCCGAGTCCCTCGAGGTCGTCGGGCAGGGGCAGGGGTTCCCGGTGCTCGTGAGCGTGGTCGAGGAGCTCGGCTCCGATGCCTTCCTCTACGGCAACCTGCCCGGGGGCGAACTCGATCCCGAGGGCCGCGACATCATCGCCCGTGTCGACCCCCGGCGCCCGCCGATGAAGGGCGAGACCGTCTACCTGCGGCCCCGCGAGTCCGAGATGCACGCGTTCTCCACCACCACCGGCGAGCGGCTGGGCGCCTGACCCCGGACCCCGGGGCGAGGGGGGACGACGACGTGCCCACGGCGGGGGTGCAAGGCGCAGAATGGCTACGTGGCGCTCCGGATCACGGCCGTACCCGAGGACCCCGCCCTGCTCGACCTGCCCTGGGACGCGCCCCTGGAGGACTGGCCGGCGGAGCGGATCGTCCCGCTGCCCCGCGGCATCTCCCGGCACGTGGTGCGCTTCGTCCGCCTGGGCAGCCGGGTCTACGCGATCAAGGAGGTCGGCGAGTTCCTCGCCCAGCGGGAGTACGAGCTGCTCCGCGCGCTGGAGCGGCTCGACGCACCCTCGGTCGAGGCGATCGGAATCATCCGCGGCCGGGGAATGCCCGACGGCACCCCGCTCGATCCCGCTCTGATCACCGCTCACCTGCAGTTCTCGCTGCCCTACCGAGCGCTGTTCTCCCGCACCCTGCGCATCAACACCGCCAGCCGGCTCCTCGACGCGCTCTCGGTGCTCCTCGTCCGGCTGCACCTGCTCGGCTTCTACTGGGGCGACTGCTCCCTGTCCAACACGCTGTTCCGCCGCGACGCCGGCGCCTTCGCCGCCTATCTGGTGGACGCCGAGACCGGCGAGCTGCATCCCACGCTGAGCACGGGCCAGCGTCGGCAGGACCTGGACACTGCCCGGGTCAACATCGCCGGTGAGCTGATCGACCTGCAGGCGGGCGGGCTGCTGCACGAGGCGGTCGACCCGCTCAGCGCCTCGGAGGAGATCTGCCGTCGCTACGAGGGCCTCTGGCAGGAGCTGACCGGCGCCACCGCCGTCGGACCCGACGAGCGCTATCTCGTCGACGAGCGGCTGCGCCGGCTCAACGAGCTCGGCTTCGACGTGGACGAGCTCGCGATCGAAGCGGTCGGTCCCGATGGCGAACGCCGGTTCTCCGTCACCCCCAAGGTGGTCGAGGCCGGCCACCACGCCCGCCGACTGTCGCGGCTGACCGGCCTGGTCGTGGAGGAGAACCAGGCACGCCGGCTCCTCAACGACCTCGACACCTTCCGCGCCGCGACCGGCCGCGAGCACGAGGACGAGGCGCTCGCGGCCCACCAGTGGCTCACGCAGGCCTTCGAGCCGGCCGTGCAGGCGGTGCCGCCGGAGCTGCGGGGCAAGCTCGAGCCCGCCGAGATCTACCACGAGGTGCTCGAGCACCGGTGGTTCCGCTCGGAGCAGGACGGCCGCGATGTCGGCCTCGACGCCGCCGTGCGCTCGTACGTCGACACCGTGCTGCGGCACCGGCCCGACGAGAAGGCCGTGGTGGGCGTCAGGCCCGACCCCGCCCTGGAGACCGCCGAGTTCCGGATCGTCGTTCCGGGCGTCTGAGGCTCGACGACAGGGGCATGATCAACGCGAGCAGTGCATGATCAACGCGGTGGGGAGGCCACCGGGCGCCGGCGCTGGCGGGCGACCTCGTAGAGCGCGATGCCGGCCGCGACGCCCGCGTTGAGCGACTCGCCGCCTCCCGGCATCGGGATGCGGGCGACCACGTCGCAGCTCTGCGCGACCAGGCGGCTGAGCCCCCTGCCCTCGGAGCCGATCACGAGGACGAGCGGTTCGGTGGCGAGCACCAGCTCGTCGATCTGCGCGTCGCCGTCGGCGTCGAGGCCCACCAGGAACAGCCCCGCCTTCTTCTTGTAGTCCTCGAGGGTGCGGGTGAGGTTCGTCGCTCGGGCGACCGGTACGTGGGCGACGGCACCGGCCGAGGCCTTCCACGTCGCCGCGGTCACCCCGGCCGCGCGCCGCTCGGGGACGAGCACGCCGTGCCCCCCGAACGCGTGCGCCGAGCGGATGACCGCGCCCAGATTGCGCGGGTCGGTGACCCCGTCGAGCGCGACCAGCAGCGGCAGCTCGCTGTCGGGATCGACCAGGTCGTCGGGATGCGCGTATCCGTACGGCGGCAGCTGCAGCGCGAGGCCCTGGTGCAGGGCGCCCGAGGCGAGCCGGTCGAGCTCGGGGCGGGGTGCCTCGAGCAGGGGCACGCCGGAGTCGGCCGCGAGCTTGAAGGCCTCGCGCACCCGGTCGTCGGAGTCGATGCGCGCGGCGACGTAGAGCGCGGTGGCGGGCACGCCGACCCGCAACGCCTCGACGACCGCGTTGCGCCCCGCGACCATCTCGGCCGAGTCGCGTTGCCCGCGCGGCGGCCGCCCCGGCCGGCCGGCTCGGCC
>JALYMT010000270.1 GCA_030773555.1 Actinomycetota bacterium
GTGGACGAAGGCGAAGCGCGCCCCGGCACCGCGCAGGCTCTCGACGATCTCCTCCTCGTCGAACGCCGCTGAGGGTCGGCCCGTCACGTCCATACCGCTCATCCTGCCCAGCGGGCACTCGCGATCAGGCAGGGGGAAGGGCCCGTAGGGCGTCGAGCACGTCCAGGTAGCCGTTGCTGCCCTGCCAGAGGGCGTCGGCGACCGGTTCGAGCCGGCCCGGCGCCCAGCGCCGGTCCTCGTAGGTCCGGGTACGTGTCCGCAAGCCGCTCAGGCTGACCGCCAGTTCGTCGTCCAGGCGGGTTCGCAGCTCGTCCGGGGTGGGCGCCGGCAGGCGTACGTGCTCGCTGCGCCCCTCGCGTACGGCGGCAAGCGCCTCCTCCGCGATGCCATCGGCGAGACTCCACAGCAGCACCGGCCGGTCGACGAAGTGGTTCCAGACCGGCGCGTGAGCCGACCTCCACAGAAGGAGCGCCGGCAGCTTGCTCAGGCGGGTGGCGCTGGCCCAGTGCGCGCTGCCCGCCGGCTCGGTCAGCCACGGCACGTCCGGCGCCGGCAGGTCGACGCACAGGGCGACCGTGATGACGTCGAGGTCGCGCGGGCCGCTCAGTACCTCCCCCGCCGCCCAGAGCTGCGTGACGCGCAGCGGGAAGATCGAGGCGGGACGCGTGGACATGTCGGCGCAGGTCTGTGCCAGCGCCTCGAGGTGGTGTACGGCCCGGGTCCACTTCACGCCGCCATCCTCACGCAGACCGGGTCTCGACGGCTCGAGGCGTGGGCATCGGAGCGGGCATGCGCAGGGTCGTGGTCCTCACCACCGGCGGGACGATCGCGACGCGCGGCGCGGGTCTCGACCGCGTGGCCCGAGATTCCGGGGAGGACCTGCTGGGGCGCGTGCAGCTACCGGCTGAGGTGACGGTGCAGATCCGTGAGGTCCTGCGGCTGGGCAGCTACGCGTTCGCGACGGCGGACATGCGCACCGTGCTGACCGCCGTACGAGCGGCGCTCACGGATCCCGCCGTCGACGGGGTGGTGGTGACCCACGGCACCGACACGATGGAGGAGACGTCCTTTCTCGTCGACCTCTTCCTCGCCGACGGTCGCCCGGTCGTCTTCACCGGCGCGCAGCGGGGCGCGGACGACCCCACCTCGGACGGGCCGACGAATCTGCGGGACGCGGTGACCGTGGCTGCCGCGCCGGCCAGCCGCGGGCTGGGCGCACTGATCGTCTTCGACGGTGGGGTGTTCGCCGCCCGCGGCACCCGCAAGGTGCACACGCTCGCCTCGGCGGCGTTCGGCGCTGCCGACAGCGGGCCGCTCGGGCAGGTCGTCGAAGGCCGGCTGCACCTGCACGCGCGCCCCGTACGCCCCGCCCCGCTGGACGCGGGCCGGTTGGACCTCGACGGCGTACGCGTGGACATCGTCGCCGTCTACCCGGGGTGCGACCCGGTGTTCCTCGAGGCGGCGGTGGCAGCGGGCGCGCGCGGCGTCGTGCTGGAAGCGACGGGGGCGGGCAACGCCAATCCGCCGGTGCGCGACGCCGTCCGGCGCCTCACCGACGACGGGGTGCTCGTGCTGCTGTCGACCCGGGTGCACGCCGGCCCCGTCGTACCGCTCTACGGCAACGGCGGCGGCCGCGACCTGGTCGAGGCCGGTGCGCTGCCCACCGGTCTGCTGCGTGCCAGCCAGGCCCGCGTCCTCCTCCTGGCGCTGCTCGGCACCGGGGCGGGCCGCGCCGAGGTGCAGGCCGCTCTCGGTGAGGCGGGCACCCGGTCGCTCGCCGCCTCAGAGGGGACCCCGCCGCGCTGACGGAACGCTCGCCTTCGCGGGCAGCTTCTACCGGCCGGGCAATCCCCGGAAGCCGATGATCCCCTTGGAGTACTCCGTCGCGGCCTACCGGTTCGACCACAGCATGGTCCGTCCGCAGTACGAGATGAACGACGCCGACATCGGCACGATGTTCGGGTCGCCGGACACCGACCTGAGCGGCGGGCGGGTCGTCCCGTCCCGCTTCTAGGCCGACTGGACCTACTTCTACGACATCCCGGGCAGGGCCGTCCCCGACGGGCGCAACTTCGCCCGGCTCATCGACACCAAGCTGGCGAGCCCGCTGCACGACCTGCCCCCCGCGATCCTGCCCGCCGCCTCCGCGGCGCTGAGAAACCTGGCCGAGCGCAACCTGCTGCGGGGCAAGCAGCTCGGCCTGCCGGCCGGGCAGGACGTCGCGCGGGCGATGGGACAGGCCCCGCTGTCCAACGGCGAACTCGGCCTGACCGGCGCCGGGTGGGCTGGCAAGGCGCCGCTGTGGTTCTACGTGCTCAAGGAGGCCGAGCTGCGCCACGGCGGAAGGCAGCTCGGCCCCGTCGGAGGCCGGATCGTCGCCGAGGTGATCCTCGGCATCCTCGCCCTCGATCCGCGCTCCTATCTCGCGTCCACGCCGGGCTTCACGCCGGGCGGCGGCTACGGCACGGGGAACCTCCTGCAGGCCGCCCGCGTGGCCTGACGCGTCTCCGCCCCGTTCCCGCCTGATCCGCGGATTCGTCGTTGCGCCCTCGTCGCGGTCCGAGTACCAAAGGAGGTGGCGCGTGCGCGCCGGCGTACGGGATCGAGCCAGGGAGGGACGGAATGATCAGTAAGGACCAGGCAGGTCTGCTGCTGGGCAAGGACCTGCTCGAGGCCGTGAGCGGCGACCGGATCGGCGAGGCGGTTCAGGTCTATCTGGACGCCGGAACTGGCTTGCCCGAGTGGGTGATGACCCGCACCGGCATCCTCGGCACGAACGCGAGACTCGTCCCGCTCGCGGAGGCGCGCCTCGAGGAGCGGGGCATCGTCGTGCCCTACGAGAAGGACACCGTCACGAAGGCTCCGGAGATCGGCGAGTCGAGTGCGCTGCCTTCTCGGGACCAGGAGCTTCAGCTCTACGAGCACTACGGCTTGGGCGCCCGAACCTCACCGGGTGCGCCGAGCCGACTGCGTGCGCATCTGACGGCACCGGGAGCCGACACCGACCTTCCGTGAGCGGATGCCGGAAGGGGCAGGGCAGGGAGGTGGCTCAGGCCCTCGGCTGCAATCC
>JALYMT010000271.1 GCA_030773555.1 Actinomycetota bacterium
ACCCGGCCGCTCACGTGCAGCGGCAGCACCAGCCAGGCCGACGAATCGAACGGAAGACAACAAGATCGCGTCAGGCTAACGGAGGGTCAGACCCAGCCGGTGCTGCCAAGACCATCCTCACTGGCTATCGGGACCGTCGTGCGGGCGCTCAGCGGAAGGCTGGGGCCAGGGGCAGGGGGTGCGGCCCCCACTTCTGCAGCGTGACTTCCAGGCTCTGGGCCGCAAGGTCGCGCAGCGCGGGCAGCAGGGCGGTCTCCTGCTGAGCGGCCAGGCGCAGGCGGTGCTGCAGCAGTGCGCGTCGCGTAGGGATCATGTGCCGGCGGGCGGGATCGGGCGGGGGAGGATCGCCGTCCAGCGCGGCGGCCAGGAACCAGCCGACCGAGATGAAGACCCAGCCGAAGGCAGCCCGGACGAGGTCGTCGTGGAACGCCGCAGCGGTGACTGCCGGGCGTGCCGGGGCCTCGGCCTGCTGCCAGGTGGTCAGCGCCCGGGCGGCGACCGGTTCCGGCAGTTGCCAGCTGCACCAGCAGGACGGCCAGGGCACCGTGAGTGGGCGGCCTCCCAGGCCAGGTGGCGGAACTCGGCTCCCTCGAAGTCGAGCAGCACCAGCCCGTCGTCGCTGTCGACGGCGTTGCTGGGGCAGGTGTCGCCGGGTACCAGGGCGCCCGGCGCGCCCGGCGCGCCCGGTGCTGTGACGTCGAGCATCAAGGCCAGCTCCCGCAGCTCCTCGTGTGCGCTGGGGGTCACCGGCACTTCCAGGCGCGGCAGGTCGCGGGCCAGGACCGCGCAGGCCTCGGCAACGGCGTCGTGCAACGTGTCGACCGGGGCAGCTCCGAGCGCGGACAGCCCGGCCAGGCGGGACGCGAACTCCTCCCGCGCCCCGGTGGTCACCGCCTGCAGGCCCCCGAGCCGGGCCGCCCAGTCCAGGACGGCCATCTCAGCGGCGGCCGGGTCATCGGCGAGGAGCCGGTCGGCCAGGGTCGGGCCGCCGCCCACGTCAGCGAGTACCAGCAGCGGCGGGTCGGTGGCGGCCGCCAGCAGCCGAACCACTCCCGGCACCTGCGCCGCGGCCACCAGCCGCAGAGCAGCCTCCTCCCGCGCGCTCGCCGGAGCGCTGCCGACCGGGGCCTTGAGCACAACGCGGTGATCCCGCCCAGCCTGGTCCGTCGCGACAGCCCGAAGCACCACCGCGCGGTCGCTGCTCGGCAACCGCTCACCGGCCACCACCACAACCGGACCGAGAACGGGCACCAAGGCTGCGGCTGCCGCGTCAGCCAGCGCCGCGACCTGATTCCTCACCGACCCAGTATCTGGGGCACGGCCCCAGGATGATCGACGCGCACCGGCAGACGTTCGGCTCTCGGCACGGCGCCTCCAGACGAGGTGGCCGGCACTACCCTCAGTTCATGAGAAAGATCGCTCGGTCGTGACCGAAGCAGAGCGCTCCGTGCTCGAGGCGCTGATGACGTACGTCGACACCGCGACGGCGGAGTGGACGGAGGTTGAGCCGGGATACCGGCGAATGACTCTTGTGAACGACCGCGGGTCTGGCACGCGAATCGTGCTCCTTCAGTACGACGCCGGCTACCAACTCTCCTACCTGGATGAGCACGAGCACGACGAGTACCTCTACGTCCTGTCAGGGACGTTCGTCGACCAAAACCAGGCGTCCGGGCGGGGAACGTTCATCCACAACCGGCCCGGGTCGTCGCACCAGCCCAGCTCGCCAGACGGCTGCACCTTCCTCGCCGTGGTGAGGCGGAGGTAGCCCACGACCGACCGCGTGCGTTCGCCTACCGCGCCACCATCAGGGCAGCAGTCCTCTCCGCTCGTGGCGCTACCCGACACCGACCGTCCGACGGTCGGTGCCGGTAGCGATCGTCTATCAGACGTGATCACCACGGCCAGCCCAGTTCGCTGACCCGGACACATAGCGCTGTGAGCACCGCGCCGTCTACCGTTGAAGGTCACAAGCGGCGCCGGGTGGGGGAGCGGGCCTTCCCGTAAGAGGTCCGCTACCGGGACTCCTCCTGTGCCTTCACCAGCTGGCCATGAGGATCGGTGGAACGATCGAGGAGTGGGTGAGGATTGCGACGCGTACCTGGACCGGGCTCATCGGTGGCCGCGAGCCCGCCTCCGTCATCGTGGTGGCCTACGACGAGCGGTGGCGCCAGCGCTTTGAGGAGTTCGCCGGGCGCGTCCGTCGAGCCCTGAGTGCGCAGGCTCTGGCCCTGGAGCACATCGGATCGACGTCCGTGCCCGGCCTGGCGGCCAAGCCGATCGTCGACATGCTCCTCACTGTCGCCGACGTCACCTACGAGGCTCGTACGTCCTGGCGTTGGAGCCGGTCGGCTTGGAGCTGCGGGTCCGCGAGCCCGACCACCGGATGCTGCGCACGCGGATGCGCGACGTGCACCTGCACGTGTACGAGCCCGACGCCTCGATCGAGGTGCGGGACTACCTCGATCTGAGGGACTGGCTGCGCATCGACGCCGCCGACCGTGAGATCTACGCCGCAACGAAACGGCGGCTCGCCCAGCAGTCGTGGCGCGACAGGAACGACTACGCGGACGCCAGAAGCGAGGTCATCCGCGACGTCCTTGGCCGGGCCCGGGCCTGGAGAGCTGGCACCAGGAGGGCTGGCGGGTACTGATGATGGGCACATGGCAGCGGTCCCGCTCAGATGCGGCTCGAGGACGGCGCGGGGACGTCCTCGGCATGGGGGCCCTCGGGTCGGGTGCCGCTCGGCGATCGTCCACCGGGGCGTCGTGTGAGTTCGGCTCCCTACGCTTGCGGTGTGCCCCGAGGGAGAGCCGCGATGGTGCTACCGGCTGACCGCTCCAGCAGCGTGTGGCGCCACCGGGACTTTCGACTGCTGTGGCTGGGCGAGACGACTAGCACGGTTGGTACCAACATCTCACGGGTCGCGCTCCCGCTCGTCGCCGTCGTGACGGTGCACGCGAGCATCGTGCAGGTCAGTGCCCTGACCGCCGCGATCTGGCTGCCCTGGCTGGTCGTCGGTCTGCCTGCCGGCGCCTGGGTCGACCGTCTTCCTCGTCGGCCAGTGATGCTGGTGTGCGACCTCGCGTCTTTGGTCCTGCTGCTCAGCGTGCCGCTGGTGGCCTGCGTCGGCGTCGTGACCTTCGGGCACCTGCTGGCTGTCGCTCTGCTCACCGGGACGGCGAGCGTCTTCTTCACCACCGCCTACAGCGTGTACGTCCCCGCCATCGTTACGAGCGAACAGGTGCGCGACGCCAACGCGAAGCTGCAGGGCAGCGAGGCGCTCGCGCAGGTCGCCGGGCCCGGGCTCGCGGGGCTGCTCGCTCAGGTGGCCGGAGCCGTCAGCGGCCTGGTCGCCGACGCGCTGAGCTTCCTAGCGTCCGCCGTGTGCTTGCTGCGCATCAGCCGTCAGGAGGACGTGGCACCGAGTGCCCGCACTACAGGGCTGCACCGGGAGATCTCGACCGGCTGCGCCTGGTCGTTGCCGATCCCTACCTCCGCGTGCTCGCGGTCTTTGGGGCGTTGACCAACCTGACGCTGGTCGGCTACCAGTCGATCCTGGTGGTCTTCCTGATCCGCGACGTCGGCGTGAGCTCGGCGGCCGCGGGCGCGCTGCTGGCCGCGATGAGCGCTGGAGGCGTCCTGGGGGCCAGCGTCGTCGCTGCCCTCGCCCGCCGCGTCGGCAGCGCCCGAGCACTGCTGCTCAGCGCCCTGTGCACCGCGCCGTTCGGGTTGCTCATCCCCCTGACCGCGTCCGGCCCCCGGCTGGCACTGGTTGCGGTCGGCGGCTTCGTCGTCGGCTGCGGTGCCGTCAGCGGCAACGTGATCAAGGACAGTTGGCGACAGGTCTACTGCCCCCGCCACCTGCTCGGGCGCGTCCTGGTCAGCATGCAGGTCCTCAACTACGGGGCGATCCCCGTCGGAGCGCTGCTCGCTGGCACGCTCGGCAACACCATCGGCCTACGCCCGGCCCTATGGATCATCACCAGCGGCCTTGCAGTTGCAGCATGCACGCTGCTCCTCGGACCCATCACCCGCCATCGCGACCTGCCTGACGCCCTGCTGCACCACGCCCGCCCTGCCGTGAGCTAGCGGGCTCAGCGACCGGATCAGGATCCGCGACCGGTCAGCGATCGGGCGACGACGCGGACGGGTGCGACTGTGTGCCGGTGAATCGTGCCCGCGAGCTGGTGCTGCGGCGTGTGGCACGGTGCGTTCCCGAGGTACCCACCGGGTGGGTGCGCGTGGCGATCGACGGCGTGGACGGCGCGGGCAAGACGACCTTCGCCGACGAGCTCGCGCAGGCGTTGACTGCGGCAGGTCGGGTGACCATCCGCGCGACGGTTGACGGCTTCCACCACGCGCGGGCTCACCGCTACCGACGTGGCCGGCACGCCTGAGAGGGCTTCTGGCTCGACGCGTTCGACCTGAAACGGCTGCGCAGCGAGCTGCTGGACCCCCTGCAACGGGGCGGCTCGGGGCGCTACCGCCAAGCAGTACATGACCTCGTCACCCACCAGAGCCTCGACCTGCCGTACGACCTGCCGTACGAGCTGGCGCCGCTGGGGGCGGTCCTGCTGCTGGACGGTGTGTTCCTGCACCGCGATGAGCTCGACGACTGCTGGGACCTGTCGGTCTCCCTCGAGGTCCCCTTCGGCGTCAGCGTCAAGCGCATGGCCGCGCGCGACGGCACCAATCCCAACCCGAACTCGCCGAGCGTGCGCCGGTACGTGCAGGCACAGCGGCACTACCTCGGGGCGGGCAGCCCGCGGGCCCGCGCCACGATGGTGATCGACAACAGCGACTTCGAGCGACCGCTGCTGATGCCAGCCGGACCTGCCGTAGCCGAACCCCGTCACCGGCCAGCCATCGGTGACCGGTAGCCGATCGAGTACTGGGATCGGCGCCCTGCTGGCGGGAGGGAAGGTTGTACGGTCGGCCCTGTCTGCGGCCGCCGGTGCCGCCTGTCGCGGACCGCCGGGTGAGGTCGTCCCGCAACGCCTAAGCAGGCGGCGGACGGCTGCCTCTGCACCCTGGCGCTGGGAGACCGCCCTCGCGGACAGGACACACGCATGATCCGCTCGCTGATCGCCTTTGCTCTGGTGGCTGGCCTGGTCACCGTCACACCGGGCGCCGACACGATGCTGGTCCTGTCCTCGGCCGCGCGAGGCGGAGTCGGTCGCGGCCTGGCCACCGCCGCAGGCACGGTGTCCGGCGTGTACTGCTGGGGGCTAGCCGCCGCGGCCGGCGCCAGCGCTGTCCTCACGGCCAGCCAGACCGCGTACATGGTGCTCAAGCTCGCCGGAGCGGCCTACCTGCTCTGGCTGGGCGCCACTGCCCTTCGCTCTTCTCTTCATCGCGCACCTGCGGCCGACGGGCCGAGGGAGTCCGGCGCCGAGCCGCAGCGCTCCCTGAGGCAGTCCTACGTGCGCGGGCTGCTGACGAACCTGCTCAACCCCAAGATCGGCGTGTTCTACATCAGCTTTCTGCCGCAGTTCGTGCCCCACGGCGTGGCCGTGCTGCCTGCTGGAGCCTTGCTCACCTCCATCCACGTCCTCGAGGGGCTGCTGTTCCTCGGCGCCGTCTCCCTGCTGGCCCACCGCGCCGGCGGCTGGTTGCGCACCCCGAAGGTGTCCCGGGTGCTGGACCGCGTCTGCGCCACCGTGTTCATCAGCTTCGGCCTACGCCTGGCTGTGACCCGGTAGAAGCAAGCGCCGGGTTGTTCCGGATGAGACGCCCGTCCGGTTGCGATCCGCTACCGGGACGGTGGCGGCAGGCTGGGGCGAGCGTGCGTGAGTTGCTGCTCAAGCAGCACGACGGAGTACCAGCGGCCATCGCTGTCACAACGCCCGACCTCGTGGAAGCCCTGCCCCGAGTAGTAGTGGCGCAAGGCAGGGTTCTCCTCAGCACAGTCGAGCCGCAGCACAGAGCGCCCGTGGCCGCGGATCTGGCCGGCGGCCCACCGCAGCAGCCCACTGCCGAGGCCGACGCCGTGGTGTCGCTGACTGACAACCAGCCCGTGCACGTACCCGGCGATCGGTGGCTGCCGCCCCCAGACGTGCTCGTCCTGCCACAGCAGCCGCAGAGCCGCGACCGGCGCGCTGTTCTCGCGAACCACGTGCCACTGACCCGCCTCGACCTGGCCGCGGATCTCCTCGAGGCCGACCTCGCCCGGCTCCCACTGCCGGATGCCTCGGGTGGCGAGCCAGGCAGCTGCCGCCTCGCGCAGAGCGAGCAGCGCCTGGGTGTCCGCCATCTTCGCGAGCCGCGGCGAGTTCGCACCCTCCAGTCGCACGGTCCGAACGCTAGTGCGGGCCTGTCGGGCGCATGCCGTTCCGGGGGGACGAACGGCATGCGGCGCTCGCGGTCTGGCAGGGTTGGTCGTACAGCGACGGAGCTTCGTCGTCCTGACCGCCTAGGAGCCTTGCGTGAGCGTGTCGGCTGATCTGTCCAAGTACCTGGACAAGGCCTACGAGGACAAGACCCTGGCCGAAGTCCTGGCCGCACCGGTCAGTGCGCTCGCCGGAGTCACCGACAGCGACGCGGAGCACCTGCAGGCCGCCTTCAACATCAAGACGGTGGCCGACCTGGGCAAGAACAAGCACTTCGCGGTGGCCCACGCCATGCTCGCTCTCACCAGCTGACAGCCGCCACCTCAGCGCTGTCAGGTAGCGCGGTCTGACTGCAAGCCAAGACACCTCCGGTTGCCGCAGGTGTTCAAGCGGCCGTTGGCGTTGCAGTGGCACGAGGTGCAAGGCGGGTGCTACGACCTCGAGACGAGCGAGGTAGGTGCCGCTGCTCGAGTAGTGCGTGTTTGTAAACAGTCGGCAGCGCCACGGCGACGCGCTTCCCCGCCTCAACCCAGACCATGGTCGTACCAGGCCAGCTCACGTGCCCGGCACCGTGAACGCGTTGTCCGGCAGACCGAGGCGCGAGGCGTCGCCGTGCGCCCGTGGTGCCGCACGAGCGTCGGCTCCAGCGATGTCCCACGCACGCTGTCGTGGCCTGAGCATCTGCGCTGTGTGCTTGAGGGCTGAGACACTGCCGCTATGTCCTTGGAGAGCGCGATCTGCCGATGACCGAGTTCGACGGCGCGGCTGTCCTTCCAACCGGCTCCACCGCAGAGGACGCCGGGGACCCGCGGGCGCTACTGGCTGCCGGCGAGGGCCTCGTCGTCTCATGGCGGGCCGAGAACGTGAACTCGGGCTCCCCGTGGGGCTCGGCGTTGGCCGGGACGAGCGGGCTGGCGCGGTCCCTGACCGAAGTAGTGCAGCGAGCCGGCGCTGGGCGCGTCGCGCAAACACCGGCTCTCTTCCGAGTGGAAGTGCCGGCTGGGCAGACGATGCGCGACTTGGTGCCTGCCATGGGTGGCGGCTTCCGCGGTATGACACGAGGCGCTGGTGGCATCACGAGCCACGCCGCCTGACTCCGGTTGCTGGTGCCGCGGCATGGACGGGCGCGGCGGCCGCGCTTGGTCCGCTGATCGGCCTCCTAGCGACCCTTGGTCGCTAGGAGGTTGACGCTTGAGCCGACTTTCACGCTGCCAGCCGGGCTTGCTGGATGTAGTCGGTGACGGCGTGGTCGAGGGTGGGGTGTACCAAGGATCTTGGACAGGGACTCCTTCCTGAGAGGATCTGTCCATGCCCGAGCAGCGGAGGAAGTTCAGTCCGCAGTTCAAGGCCGAAGCCGTGCAGATGGTGCTCCAGACCGGTA
>JALYMT010000272.1 GCA_030773555.1 Actinomycetota bacterium
GAGAGCCTGGCGACCACGCCCGAGCAGCGGCCCGGGGCGCTGCAGGTCGACATCGTGGTGACCGAGCCGCTGGGCAGCCACAACCTGGTGACCGCCCGGCTCGGGGAGCAGGTGCTCAAGGTGCAGACCCCGCCGGACTTCCCGATCCCTTCCCACGGCAAGCTCTGGATCAGTGTGGCGCAGGAGCGGCTGGTCTGGTTCGACGCGCAGACCCGCCAGGCGCTTCCGGGAGGCCGGGACGCGGAAGCCGCGTGATGCTGACGCCGCTGCAGGTGGCCGCGCGGGCGGCGTACGTGCTGCGCGGCAACGACGTGGCATCCCCGGCGGGCAGCATGACGAAGGCCGCGCCCGCGCTCTACCCCCACCAGTGGAGCTGGGACGCGGCGTTCGTCGCGATCGGCCTGGCCCGCGTGGACGTGGCGCGGGCCTGCACCGAGCTCGACACGCTCTTTCGCGGGCAGTGGCGCACCGGCATGCTGCCGCACATCGTCTTCAGCGAGACCGCCTGCGACTACTTCCCCGACGCGGCCCGCTGGGGCTGCGCGGAGGTGACCGAGGACGCGCCAGGTACGCCGCGCACCAGCGGCATCTGCCAGCCCCCGGTGCACGCGCTGGCCGCCGAACGCATCCTCGCAGTGGCCGACGAGCGAGGCGGCGACGACGCCGTCCACGCGCGAGCCTGGCTGGCGCGCGCCTATCCGCGCCTGCTCGCCTGGCACCGCTACCTGGCGAGCTCCCGCGACCCCGACGGCACCGGACTGCTCGCCGTCCACCACGGCTGGGAGAGCGGGATGGACAACTCGCCGCGCTGGGACGCGGCGTACGAGGGCGTGGTCGTGGGCGCGGACCTGCCGCCGTACGAGCGTCGCGACCTCCAGCACATCGACGACCCCCGGCAGCGCCCCAGCACGCAGGAGTACGAGCGGTACCTGTGGATCGTGGAGGAGCTCAAGCGGGCGGGCTACGACGACGGGCAGGTGCGCAGGAGCGGCAGCTTCCTGGTGACCGACGTCTTCATGTCAGCCATCTTCGCGGCGGCCAGCGACGCCCTCGCCCGGCTCGCGCAGCGCCTCGACGCGGGCGAGGTGGCCGAGCTGCGCGCGTACGGGCAGCGCTTCCGCGACGGGGTCGTGACCGCGGTCGACCCGGAGCTGGGGCTGGCGCTCGACACCGACCTGCGCACCGGGGAGCGGGTGCGGGTGCGGACACTCGCCGGCTTCGCCCCTCTCGTCAGCGGCGGGCTGGCCCCGGATGCCCAGCAGCGCATGGTCGCGCTGCTCGAGTCACCGCAGTGGACGGGTTGCCCCGAGCTGCGGTGGCCGGTGGTGCCCAGCACGAGTCCCGCCTCGTCGGGATTCCAGCCCCGGACGTACTGGCGGGGACCCACCTGGCCGGTCATGAACTGGTTGTTCTGGTGGTCGCTGCTGCAGCGGGGCGAGCAGGCCGCGGCCGCGCGGCTGCGCGACGCCGCGCTGAGCCAGCTCGCCGAGGGCTCCCTGGCGGAGTACTACGAGCCCTTCACGGGAGAGTGGCTCGGCAGCGTCGACCAGTCGTGGACCGCGGCGGTGGCACTCGACTGGCTGTGCGACCCCTTCCCTTCTGCTTCTGCAAGGAGCTCCTGAGATGCGCCCTGGCAGCGTGCCGCTCGTTCTCGCGTCCAACTCGCCCGAACGCTTCTACCGCGGCGGGCCGGCCATCGCCGCGTTCCGCGGGGTGCCCGCACCCGGTGAGCGCTACCCCGAGGACTGGGTCGGGTCGACGACGACGCTGTTCGGCCAGGACGAGCTCGGCCTGACCCGGCTCGACACCGGCGAGCTGCTGCGCGACCTGATCGCGGCCGACCCCGAGTCGTGGCTCGGGCCCGAGCACGTCAAGGAGTTCGGGGCCGACCCGGCGCTGCTGGTCAAGCTGCTCGACGCGGGCCAGCGACTGCCGGTCCATGCCCATCCCAGCCGTGACTTCGCCCGCCGGCACCTGTCCTGCCCCTTCGGCAAGACCGAGGCGTGGGTCATCGTGGAGACGGCGGGGCCGGAGGGTGCCGTCCACCTGGGATTCCGCGACGAGATCGCCGACGCCACCCTGGCGAGCTGGGTCAAGGAGCAGGACACCGCGGGCATGCTCGCCGCCATGCACGCCGTGCCCGTGCGCACCGGCGACGCGGTCCTCGTGCCCGCCGGGCTGCCGCACGCCATCGGAGAGGGCGTGCTCCTCGTCGAGCT
>JALYMT010000273.1 GCA_030773555.1 Actinomycetota bacterium
TGTCCGAGCTCGGCCATCAGGGTCGCGAGTGCGCGGGCGACGCGGCGGATGTCCCATCCGCGCTGCTGCGTCGGACCGGACCAGCCGTAGCCGGGGATCGACGGCGCGACGACGGTGAAGGCGTCCGCGGCCCCGCCGTACGCCGGCGGATCGGTGAGCGGGCCGAGCACACCGAGGAACTCGGCGACCGAGCCGGGCCACCCGTGCGTGAGGAGCAGGGGCATGGCTTCGGGATGGGGAGACGGCGCGTGCAGGTAGTGCAGTCGCTCGCCGTCGATGACGGTGGCGAAGTGCTCTCAGGCGTTGAGCCGCGCCTCGGCGCGGCGCCAGTCGAAGCCGTCGGCCCAGTAGGCGCACAGGTCCTGGAGGTAGGACAGGTCGGTGCCGTAGTCCCACCTCGACTCGGGGATCGCGTCCGGCCAGCGGGTCGCGCGCAGCCGGGCCCGGAGGTGTCGAGCTGCTCCTCGGGGACGGACAGGGGAAGTCGCTCGCCGACGGAGTGAGTCTTGCGCTCAGGCATCCGCCGGCACGTCCGGGTAGGCCAGCGGGCAGCTCGGTGCCAGGACCTGCCGCGTCTGGGGGTCGACCTCCGTGAGGAAGGTCGCGTGGAAGCGGTTGATGGTGTTGGCGAGCCCGACGGTGAAGCAGATCTCGATGATCTGGTCGCGTGAGAAGTGCTCGGTCAACGCGGAGTACGTCCGCTCGTCGATCGGCTGCATCCGCGTCGAGCGCTGGGCGTAGCAGACGACGGCGGCCTCGTCCGGCTCGTACAGGCCCTCGGGCAACTCGTCGTCACCGAGGTGCGCGAGCTTCTCCTCCGTCAGCCCCGCTGCTCGACCGAGCAGCACGTGCGTCGGGATTCAATAGTGGCACTCGTTCGTGACCGACGCGGTCAGGTAGGCGAGCTCGCGCTGCGCGGGAGTCATCGAGTTGTCGAAGTAGACGACGGTGCCGAACTCCACCAGCTTTGCAGCGCCAGCGGGTGGTTGGCCATCGCCCGGTACACGTTGGGATCGACCGCTCGGCCGCGCAGTGCACGGACCTGCTCGAGAGTCTGCCTGGCCAGCGGGTCGGTGCCCTCGTCTGCCGAGTCCACCAGCGGGATGCGCCCCATGCGGCGTCCCTACCCAGCGCCGTCCGGATCCTTCCCCTCGCCCGCGGATCGGCTCCGCACGTCGTCCGCGAACCACCTGCGCAGCTCGGCCGTGACCGCCTCCGGGTGCTCCACGTCCATCGGTGACCCCAGTCCTGGACGACCACCAGACGCGCGCGCGGGACGAGCGCCACGTCTGCTCGTGGCCGCCCGGCAGCGTGATGGCGTCCTGCCGGCCGCACAGGACGAGCACAGGCAGCCGGAGGATGCGCCCCTGCCGGCTGAGCTGAGGCCGCCACGCTGCTCCGCGCGTTCGTCGCCGTCCACTGCAGGAACCCGGCGCTGCGCGCCCGCTCACGCCCCCGGCTGGTCTCGGTGGCGTGCAAGCCAGTCCAGCAGTATCTCGTTGGTGCGGTCGGGCTGGTCGGTGAAGAAACAGGTGGTTCGCGTTCGGCAGGACCACCAGCTCGGCTCCTGGCACTGCCTGCGCGATCCGCTGGCCGTTGACCGGAGGCACCAGGCGGTCCCCGTCGCCGTGCACGACCAGCGTCGGGACCCGCAGTGAGGGCAAGCGCTCGAGGCCGGCCCAGGCGGAACTGCCCTGCACCTGCGCCAGGTAGCCCGCCGGGCTGCAGGCCAGCGGCAGTCGCACGGCCCAGTCCTCCTCGATCCCTTCCCGTGGGGTCGTGGCGGCGTAGTTGAACGGATCAGGGCCTCGGCGGCCTGTTCAGGCGTGAGGCTGCCGCGGTTGGCGGGGAGGCGAGCGCCTCGGGATCCCAGACCGCGTGCGCGGCACCGGGGTGGGTGCAGGCCAGGACGAGGCTGCGTACCCGCTCTGGGCAGGTGAGGGCGATCTCCTGGGCGACGAGACCGCTCATCGACGCTCCCAGGACGTGAGCGGAGGGCTCCCCCGCCTCGTCGAGCACCGCCAGGACGTCCTCGGCCCATGGTCTCCACGTGTACGGGGCGCCGGGCACATCGCCCGTGCGTCCGGCGCCTCGGTTGTCCAGCGTGATGACCCGATGCTGCCGCGCCAGCACCGGCGCGACGCGGAACCACATGTCGCTCGGATACGCGAGGCCCATCACGAGGACCACAGTCTCGCTCTCGCCGTCGCTGGTCCACCAGATCCGAGCACCGTCCGGCCGCTCGAGAACGCTCACCGGTGACCTCTCTCTCGACCGCCTCAGCCCGCACCCTGCCCTTCCGACCGCGACGGTGACGCCGCGGGCCGGCTTCCGCGACTCGACTGCGCGACAACCGGTGCCCGCCGCCGTAGGTGTCTTCGCTGCCGAACACGATCGGTGGTCGCAGTACATGGACCGCCAGGTGGTTCATCGCTCGTGTCGACCTGCCTCTGTCTCGGCTGCAGGCCGTGGGCACCGAGTTGCATCGCTCGGCGTCGCGGTCACGCTGCTCCTCCTGCAGGCTCGTTCGCAGCTCGGCGATCTGGGCGTCGTCGCGCTCGCGCTGCTCGCGCAGCCTGGCTCGCAGGTCCTCGGTCTGGGCGTCCGCTCGTTCGCGCAGCTGGTCGGCGTCGGCCGAGCGCTGCTCGGCGACCTCCGCCCGCCGGCGCGCCTCCGCGGCGTTCGGCGTTGGCCTGCGCTGCGTCCTGCGCGCTCGTTTGCGCCCGCGCGTCGACGGCCCACGCCCCAGCCTCCGCCTCGGCGGTCCGCTCCTCGGCCGCTCGCCGGGCGGCGGTGGCCCGACCGGCCTCCTCCCTGGCCTGCGCGCCGTCGAGT
>JALYMT010000274.1 GCA_030773555.1 Actinomycetota bacterium
GCCCTGGTCCGGGTGGTGGCCCAGCGCGCGGAAGCGGGCGAGTCGGTCCTCGCGGTCACGGCCGACCGCCAGCTCGCGGCCCGGGCGGAGGCGGTGGGCGCCCTGGTGATCGGCCCGCGTTGGCTGCTCGGGCTGCTCCCCGGCTGAGGGCGCCGGGCCTGCCGGGGCCTCGCCCGGCCAGCCGGTCAGGAAGCGTCGGTCGTGCGCCGCAGCACCTGGTCGGCGAGCCGGCTCAACGCGGTGTCCATCTCCTGACGGGTGCGCTCGCCCGGGTCGCCGTCGTCCGCTGCCTGCGGCTGGGAGCCGCGGAACGACAGGTGCATCGTCGCTTCGCTCGTACCCGCCCCGCTGTCGGTGAAGGCCAGCCAACCCGAGTAGTCGTCGCCGTCCTTGCTGCCCCACTCCAGGCGCAGCTCCTCCGGCTTGGCCGCGAAACGTCCCTCCGCGGAGTAGCGCCCGTGCGCGGTCTCACCCTCGACGTGCACCCCGTCGGGACCGGCGGGCTCGACGTCCATCGCGGTCGGCAGCCAGGCCTCCATCCGCCCCACCTGCGCCGCGACGTCGTATCCGATCTCCGCTGGTGCGGGCATGGCCCGCGTCACCTCGTACTCGCCCATGCGGCGCTGTTTGCCCCCGCCGCGCCCGCTTACGCGAGGGTGGCCACCAGCAGGGCCTTGATCGTGTGCAGGCGGTTCTCGGCCTGGTCGAACACCAGGGAGGCCTCGGACTCGAAGACCTCGTCGGTGACCTCGAGGGCCGTCATGCCCGTCTTCGCGTAGAGCTGCTCCCCCACCCGGGTCTCCCGGTCGTGGTAGGCGGGCAGGCAGTGCAGGAAGCGCACATCGGGATTGCCGGTCGCGGCGAGCATCTCGGCGTTCACCTGGTAGTCGCGGAGCAGGGCGACGCGCGTGTCCCACACCTCCGGCGGCTCCCCCATCGACACCCACACATCGGTGTAGAGGAAGTCCGCTCCGCGCACGCCCTCGCCCACGTCGTCGGTGTGCAGGATCCGCGCGCCGGTCTGCCGGGCGATCTCCCGCGCGGCGGTGATGACCGAGTCCTCCTGCCAGAGTTCCTTCGGGGCGACCATCCGGACGTCGATCCCCAGCATCGCGCTCCCGACGAGCAGCGAGTTGCCGACGTTGTTGCGGGCGTCGCCGCAGTAGGCGAGCGCGACCTCGGTCAGCGGCTTGTCGACGTGCTCCTGGATGGTGAGGAAGTCCGCGAGGGTCTGCGTGGGATGCCACTCGTCGGTGAGCCCGTTCCACACCGGTACGCCGGCGTGCGCCCCCAGCGTCTCCACGAGAGCCTGCGCGCTGCCGCGGTACTGGATGCCGTCGTACATCCGGCCCAGGACCCGCGCCGTGTCCTTGATCGACTCCTTGGAGCCGATCTGGGAGCCGCCGGGGTCGAGGTAGGTGACGTGGGCGCCCTGGTCGTACGCCGCCACCTCGAACGCGCAGCGCGTCCGGGTCGAGGCCTTCTCGAAGATCAGCACGATGCTCTTGCCCCGCAGGCGCGCCTGCTCGTAGCCGCCGCGCTTGGCGGCCTTGAGGTCGGCGGCCAGCTGGATCAGGTGGCGGAGCTCCCCGGGCGTGACGTCGAGCTCCTTGAGGAAGCTCCGGCTGCGCAGATTGACGGCCATCCACCTCTTGTAGCAGAAGGCGCCCCGGTGCCGGCCGCGCTACGCCGCCTCGAGCACGTCGCCGCGGCGCACGGCGGCCAGGGCGAGGGTGCGATAGCCCGCGTCCTCGAACAGCACGGTGACCCGGTCGGGATCGCTCTCGTAACTCATCACCACCCCCGGGCCGAAGGACCGGTGGCGCACCCGGGACTGCAGCGGGAACGGCTCGTCGGCCACGTACGCGAGCCGGTGCGCGCTGCCCGCGGCGCAGGTGTCGCAGTTGCCGCAGGGCTCGGCCAGGTCCTCTCCGAAGTAGCCGAGGACGAACTGCCGCCGGCAGGCCGCCGTCTCGCGTAGCCGCGGACCATCTCGACGTACTCCTCGGCCTCCCGCCGGGTGCTGGCGTAGACGAGGCCGGGCTTGGCCTCCGCCGCCGCGCGCAGCACCACCGCCTCGCGCTTCTCGGCCTCGCTGCGGGCCCGGACGACGGTGAGCTCGATGTTCGGCCGGGCGAAGCCCCGGACGATGACCTCGGGGTCGCGCATCCGCAGCCGCTGGACGATGTCGACCCGCACCGGCAGGGCGGCGGTCGCGGTGAGCGCGATGACACGGGGGTGGTCGAGGGCGTCGATGAACGCGCCCAGGCGCAGGTAGTCGGGATGGAAGTCGTGGCCCCAGCTGGAGACCGTGTGCGCCTCGTCCACGGCGACGATGGTGGGACGCAGCTGCCGTACCCGCTCGAGGACGTGCTCGTTGGCCAGCTGCTCGCGAGCGAGGAAGAGGAACTCGGCCTCGCCCGCGGCCACCGCCGCCCAGGCCTCCGCCCGCTCCCTGGCGCTCATCGCCGAGCTCACGGCATAGGCCCGGGTACGGAACCCGTGCGCGAGCAGGCCGCGGACCTGGTCGCGCTGCAGCGCGATGAGGGGGGAGATGACCGGCGTGGGCCCGTCGAGGACCAGCGCGGGCACCTGGTAGACCGCGGACTTGCCCGCCCCGGTGGGGATGACGAGCAGCACGTCGGAGCCCGCCAGCAGCCCCGCCATCGCCTCGGCTTGCCCGGGGCGCAGCTCCTCGTAGCCGAAGACCTCGCGGGCGACGCGCTCGACCTCGGCCAGCGCCTGCTCTCGGGAAAGGACGGCGCCCGCCCGGGTGATTGTCATGCGAAGCAATCCTCCAGGCCTCTAGGAATACCGCAACTGCTCGGCCCCGCCTGCGCCCTGTGCTCAGGATTCCGGCGAGGCCGCCGATCAGGACGTCGACCCGGGATGCTCCCGGGTTCCCGGGCGTGCACGCCGAGTCCTGCCCCCGCCCGGGGCCCGGCTGACCAGATCGGGCAGGAGCGGGGGAACCACGTTTTCCCGGGCGCCGGCGCTGCCGCGCGTCCTCGGGGTGAAGCCGCACTACGCGGCCGGGAACACCTTCCTCCCGAACCCGACAGCTCACCTCGCAGGCGTCGGAGAGGGATTCCGATGCCCCGACGTACCCCGCCCGCGACCCGACCCGACCCGACCCGACTCGGCCGGCCGGCCTGGCCATGACACTCGTCACCCTGGTCGCCGCCCTGGTGGCGGCTGCGCCGCCGGCCTCAGC
>JALYMT010000275.1 GCA_030773555.1 Actinomycetota bacterium
GGCGCGGGCACCGGACGCCGGTGCAGCGGCAGCGACGGGGTCAGCGACGGCGACGGGGTCAGCGACGGGGTCGGCCCCCGTTCGCCTCGACGTGCGCGCGCAGGCGGCTCGGCAGTCCCAGGCGGCCCACGCGGTGCAGCCGGTCGACGTCCAGCTGGCCCTCGACCTTGGCGACGCCCCCGACGCGGTGACGAGCAGCGGCCTGCCGGAGATGACCAGCGCGGAGCGGGTGCGGGCCGAGCTCGAGGTGCTCGGCCTCGACGCCAGCAGGCATGTCGTCGACTTCTACGTCCCGTTCCTCGACGCCCTCGGCGTCACCCGGGCACGGGAGATGCTGCAGCGGCGCTCCCAGGCCGAGGTGCTCGTGGCCGGGGTGAAGGTGGCGACGCAGACCCCGCCGATCCGCTCGGGCAAGCGGATCATCTTCGTGACCCTCGACGACGCCACCGGCCCGGTCGACGCCACCTTCTTCGAGGACGCGCAGCTGGGCTACGCGACCACGCTGTTCCACTCGTGGCTGCTCCTCGTCCGCGGGCACGTCCGCCGCACCGGGCCGCGCGGGGTGTCGCTGCGCGCCACCGGCTGCTGGGAGCTGCCCACCCTGCACGCCGCCTGGGAGTCCGGCGGGCTCGCCGCCGTCGCCCAGGTCATGGCCGCCCCGCCCGTGCTGACCGATGCGGCGGTCACGGGCGCCGCGCAGAGCCTGGCGAGCCGACCGGTGATGTCCCGGCCGCCGGTGGGCGGCAGCGTGTCGACCTACGAGTCGCGGGAGGGCGATGCCGGCTCGGGAGCAGGCGGCATGACCGGGGGCGGCGTGGTGGTGCATCCGACCGGCTTCCGCCAGTCGCCCTACACCGACGTCAAGCCCGCTGGCGACGACGGGCGCAGCGCGGCGCGGCAGGCGCCGCGCAAGCTGTGGCACTCCAGCTCCGGCAGCGCGGGCGGATGAGCATGCTCCTGGCCGACCGGGGCCCACTAGGGTCGGGAGGCGCCGTCGCACTCGCCTCCCGAGGAGCCCTTTCGTGGTCGACTTCCTCCGTGGCCCGCGTGCCCTGCGAGGAGCCGTCCTCTGGACCGTGCTGCGCGACGCCCTCGCCGACCGGGCCGCCGCGACCGGCTCGGCCAGCCTCGAGGTCCTCGACGCCGGCGGCGGCACGGGCAGCCTCGCGGTGCCGCTGGCCTCGCTCGGGCATCAGGTCACCGTCGTCGACCCCAGCCCCGACGCCCTGGCGGCTCTCACCCGTCGCGCCACCGAGTCCGGAGTGGCCGAGCGGGTGCGCGGCCTGCAGGGCGACGTGGAGGGCCTGCCCAGCCTGCTCGCCCCGGCGTCCGCCGACGCCGTCCTCTGCCACGGGGTGCTCGAGACCGTCGACGATCCCGCCGTCGCCCTCGCCGGTCTGGTGCACAACCTCCGTCCCGGCGGCATCCTCAGCGTGCTCGCGGCCAACCGGCAGGCCGTGGTGCTCTCCCGCGCGCTGGCCGGGCACTTCGCCGCGGCCCGGGACGCTCTGGTCGAGCCGGCCGGGCAGCGGGAGGTGCCGGTTGCGGGGCCGCGCCGGTTCGCCAGCGACGAGCTCGTGGAGCTGCTGGCGTCGGCCGGGCTGCAGGTGCAGCGCGTGTGCGGCATCCGGATCTTCTCCGACCTCGTGCCCGGAGCCCTGCTCGACGCGGAGTCCCGCAACACCGAGGACCTGCTCGCGCTGGAGGCCGCCGCCGCCGAGCACCCCGCCTTCCGTGAGCTGGCCACGCAGCTGCATCTCCTGGCCTCGGCCCGCTGACCGCTCGCCCGCGAGTCGACGGCCTCGGCCGAGGGGGCAGCGATGAACGCGGCGCCCGAGCGCGTACCCGACGACACCGGCTGCACCGTGCTGCACGTCGACATGGACGCCTTCTACGCCTCCGTCGAGCTCGTACGCCGGCCCGAGCTGCGCGGCAGTCCGGTCATCGTGGGCGGTGGCAGCAGGGGAGTGGTGCTCTCCGCCACGTACGAGGCCCGCCGCTTCGGGGTGTCCTCGGCCATGCCCACCACCCGGGCCCGCCGCCTGTGCCCGCAGGCGACGACGATCCCCCCGGACTTCGCCGCCTACGCGCGGGTGTCCGCGGGGGTCATGGAGATCTTCCGGTCCGTGACACCCGTGGTCGAGCCGCTGGCTCTCGACGAGGCGTTCCTCGACGTGTCCGGGGCGCTGCGCCGGCTCGGCTCGCCTGCTGCCATCGGCCAGCAGATCCGCGACCGGGTCGCCGACGAGCAGGGCATCACCTGCTCGGTCGGGGTGGCGTCGACGAAGTTCGTCGCCAAGCTCGCCTCCACCCGCTGCAAGCCCGACGGGCTGCTCGTGGTCCCGCCGGCCCGGGTCCTCGCCTTTTTGCACCCGCTGCCCGTGAGCGCGCTCTGGGGAGTGGGGGAGAAGACCGAGGCGATCCTGCTGCGGCTCGGCCTGCGCACCGTGGCCGACCTCGCCGCCGTGCCCCTCGGCACCTTGCAGCGCGCCCTCGGGGCCGCGACCGGTGCGCACCTGCACGCCCTGTCGTGGGGACGCGACGAGCGCCAGGTGGTGGCGACGGCACCGGAGGACGGACCCGATCGCAGCGTCGGAGCCGAGGAGACCTTCTCCCGGGACGTGGACGACCCCGCCGTCATCCGCCGGGAGCTGCTCCGCCTGGCCGAACGTACGGCCGCCCGGCTGCGCCGCGACGGGCGGGCCGGACGGACCGTCACGGTCAAGGTGCGCTTCGCCGACTTCACCACCATCACCCGCTCCCGCACTCTGCCGGAGAGCACCGATGTGGCCCAGGAGATCTATGCGACGGCGAGCGGGCTCTTCGACGCGCTGGGGCTCGACCGAGCCCGGCTGCGGCTCGTCGGCGTGCGCGTCGAGGGGCTGGTGGACGACGAGACCCGCTCGCGCCAGCTGCTCCTCGGCGACCGGCCGCAGGGCTGGCGGGAGGCCGAGCAGGCCGCGGACCGGGCCGCCCGCCGCTTCGGTGAGGGCGTCGTCCGGCCGGCGACCCTCGTCGGTCCGGAACCTCCAGGAGCTCCGAGCCCACCGGGCCCGGACCCCGCCCCGGGGGCCCCGCCGGGCAGGCGCAGCCGGCCCGGTCGACCCCCGCTGTAGGCCTCAGGCGGAGCCCGTCCCGACAATCGCCCGGGTGGAGTAGGCAGGCAGGTGACAAATCGGCACGCAATCCCACCCCCTGGGTTTCCTGTCCTGGACCATCTGCTTATTCTGATTGCCCACCGCCCGTCCCGCGGTGACGTCCCGTAGGAGGACACCGTGCCGCTCTCTGAGCACGAGCAGCGTCTGCTCGAGCAGATGGAGCGGGCGTTGTATGCCGAGGATCCGAAGTTCGCGACCGCCCTCCGGGGTGCCGACCCGCGTACGCACTACCGCCGCCGCATCCTGTGGGCGTCGGTCCTGTTCCTCGCCGGCATCGCCCTGCTCGTCACCGGCGTCGTGACCGAGCCGGTCATCAGCGTCATCGGCTTCCTCGTCATGCTCGGCGCTGCGTTCTTCGCCCTGACCAGCTGGCGGCAGATCCCGGGAGCCAACGACCTGGGCGTCGGCAGCCGCACGACGCGGCGCACCGGCGGCCGCAAGCCGCGGCAACGCTCCCGCTCCCGGGGCGGGCTGATGAGCCGCTTCGAGGATCGCTGGAACCGGCGACGCGGCGAGGGCGGGCGCTAGCTGCGGCGTCAGCGCCGCGGCAGCACCTTCTCCCGGGCCTGGTTGGCCACCCGGTCCAGGGCGTCGAAGCTGTCGGCGACCCGCTCCCCGCCGCGGTGCAGCAGCACCCCGGTCGAGGCCGGCAGCAGCCGCGCCCGCCAGCGGGTTCGGCGCCCGACCC
>JALYMT010000276.1 GCA_030773555.1 Actinomycetota bacterium
CCGCGAGGAGCACGAGCACGACCAGCGCGCTCGTCGGCACCCATCGGCTGTAACGACCGGAGACGAGGTAGACCCCCACGGCCGCCGCGCTGAGCACCGCGAGCGCGAAGCCGTCGGAGGGCAGGACGTGCTGGCGGAGCAGCCGGGCCGCGGAGCGACGAGCGGCACCCAGGCGGCTCTCGGCTCCGGGTGCCAGCGAGGCCATGGCCGGACCCTACGGGCCGGGGCGAACTCGTGCCAGTGCCCACTCCGGCCGTGATCAAACAGCACCGGCTCCGCCGGCTGCGCCCTCAGCGCGACTGGCAGCTCGGGCACCAGAAGAGGTTGCGGGTGAGCAGCAGCTCCCGCAGCACCGGGGTGCCGCAGATCCGGCAGGGCAGGCCCGCGCGGCGGTAGACGTAGAACGCGTCCTCGGCCCGCACCCGCCCGGCGACCCGGCTCCGGTGCTCGGGGCGGGTCGTGATGATGCGGCCCGCGCGCACCCCGGCGCGCATCAGCGTGACGAGGTCGCCCCACAGCGCCGCCCACTCGAGGTCCTCGAGGGCGCGGCCGGGCCGGTGCGGCTCGATCCGGGCGCGGAAGAGCATCTCGGCGCGGTAGACGTTGCCGATGCCCGCCACCACCGACTGGTCCATGAGCAGGGCCGCCAGGGCGCTGCGGCTGCGCGTGATCCGGGTGCGGGCACGCTCCGGGTCGGCGTCGGCACGCAGCGGGTCGGGGCCCAGCCGGGCAGCGATCGCCGCCCACTCCCCCGGGGTGAGCAGGGAGCAGGCGGTCGGGCCGCGGAGGTCGGCGTACTCCCGCTCGCTCTCCAGGCGCAGCCGCACCGCACCGCGCGGTGGCGGCGCGGGCGCCGGCCCGAGGCGGAACGAGCCGTAGAGCCCGAGGTGGACGTGGACCGCTCGGTCGCCGGCGAAGCGGAGAAGAAGGTGCTTGCCGTGCGCCTCGGTGCCCTCGAGCACCGTGCCGTCGAGCAGGGCGGCGCCCTCGGCGAAGCGGCCCTGCGGGCTGCTCGCACGCAGCACCTCCCCGCCGAAGCCCTGACCGAGGGTGCGGGCCAGGCGGTGGAGCGTGTGGCCCTCGGGCAGGGGAGGCTCCTCAGGCCATGGGGTGCGGCGATGCGCTCGGCAGTGCCGGCAGCTCGCCGGTGCGCTCGTACTCCCCCAGCATGCCGATGCGCCGCACGTGCCGCTCGTCGGAGCTGAAGGGCGTGGCGAGGAAGAGCTCGACGAACCGGGTGGCCTCGTCGGGAGCGTGCAGCCGCGCGCCGATGCTCACGACGTTGGCGTCGTTGTGCTGCCGGGCGAGGACCGCGGTCTGCTCGCTCCACGCCAGCGCGGCGCGCACCCCCGCGACCTTGTTGGCGGCGATCTGCTCGCCGTTGCCCGAGCCGCCGATGACCACGCCCAGGCTGCCCGCCTCGGCCGCGACCGCCGCGGCCGCGCGCAGCACGTACGGGGGGTAGTCGTCCTGCGGGTCGAGCTCGTGCGGTCCGTGGTCGACCGGCTCGTGCCCGGCCGCCGTCAGCCACTCCACCAAGTGGGCCTTGAACTCGTGACCCGCGTGGTCGCTGCCGAGGTGGACCCGCATGCGCGCAGTCTGGCAGGTTGCCGAGCCATGGGCAGGGTGCTCGGCGTCGACGGCTGCCCCGGCGGCTGGGTCGTCGCCCGCGTCGACGAGGCCGGTGTCGCCTGGTCGTTCTTCGCCCACGCTCGCGACCTCCTGGCCGTCGACGCGGACGTCATCGGCATCGACATCCCCGTCGGCTTCCCCGAGCACGGCGTACGTGGCTGCGAAGCCGCCGCCCGGACCCGGCTGGGCGTCGCCCGCTCCTCGGTGTTCCTCGTCCCGCCGCGCCCGGTCGTCGAGACCGTCGGCTACCCGCAGGCGAACACGCGGGCCAAGGAGCTGACCGGCAAGGGCCTGATGAGCAGGCAGCCGGAGGCGCTGTTCGTCCGGATGCGCCAGGTCGACGAGGTGGCCGACGACCCGCGCTGGGTGGAGGTGCATCCGGAGGTCTCGTTCCGGGCGGTCGAGTCCGGGCTCGCTGACGCGCTCGACGCCCTGGCCGTGGCCTGGTCGGCGCGACGATGGCTCCGAGGGACGGCCGAGGTGCTGCCGGGCGAGCCCCCGCCGTACGACCGGCGGGGCCGCCCGATGCGGATCGTGGTCTGACGCACCCGTCCGCTGCCAGCCGTCAACCGTCAGTCGAAGATCGGGTCGCGTGTGCGGGTGCGCTTGAGCTCGAAGAAGCCGTCGGTGCCGGCGACGAGCACCACGCCGTCCCACAGCTTGCCCGCGTCCTCGCCCTTGGGTGCCGGCGAGATGACGGGGCCGAAGAAGGCGACGCCCTCGACGCTGATGACCGGGGTGCCGACCTCCATGCCGACCTGGTCCATGCCCTCGTGGTGCGACTTCTTCAGGGCCTCGTCGTACTCGGTGGAGTTCTTCGCCTCGGCCAGCTCGGCCGGCAGGCCGGCCTCGGCGAGCGCCTCGTCGATGACCGCGTCCCAGTCGTCGCGCCGGCCCTCGTTGTGGAAGCGGCGGCCGAGGGCGTTGTAGAGGGGCAGCAGCACCTCGTCGCCCCGCTGCTGCTGCGCGGCGATGACGACGCGGACGGGGCCCCACGCGCGCTTCATCATCTCGGCGTACTCCTCGGGCAGCTCGCGCCCGTCGTTGAGGTAGGCCAGCGACATGACGTGCCAGCGGGTGTCGACCGCCCGCACCTGCTCGACCTCGAGCATCCAGCGGGAGGCCATCCAGGCCCAGGGGCAGATCGGGTCGAACCAGAAATCGGCCGTGGCGCGCGCCGAGTCGATCGACTCGGCCAGTTCCTTCGGAGGAGCGGGGTCGGTGATGCTCTGGGTCACGGGACTCCTTCGGTCGGCCGCCCGGTTGCGGCGGCGGAATTTCGCCTACCCTCGGCAACTACCCCGTCGGGTGCGCGGATTCCCCCCGGTTCCCGGCTCTGACGGGGGGCAACCAGCGCGGGGAGTCGACAGCAGTCGAGGCCGGGTCGGAGGTGCCGGCCGGATCTCAGGGAGGAGCGCGCCGTGCCCGGCATGAACCTGACCCGTGAGGAGGCGGCCCAGCGAGCCGGTGCCCTGACGGTGCACGGCTACGAGCTCGACCTCGACCTCACCGGCGCGGGGTCGACCTTCGCCTCCACCACTACCGTCCGGTTCGCCGCCACCGAGCCGGGGAGCTCCACCTTCGTCGACCTGGTCGCCCCCGCGGTCCGCGAGGTCCGTCTCAACGGGCAGCTCCTCGACCCGGACGCGGTGTTCGACGGGGTGCGCCTGACCCTCGACGGGCTGGCCGCCGAGAACGAGCTGCGCGTGCTCGCGGACTGCGCGTACATGAACACCGGGGAGGGACTGCACCAGTTCGTCGACCCGGTCGACGGCGAGACCTACCTCTACACGCAGTTCGAGGTCGCCGACGCGCGGCGAGTCTTCGCCGTCTTCGACCAGCCCGACCTGAAGGGCACGTTCGCGCTCACCGTGACCGCGCCCGCGCACTGGACGATCATCTCCAACTGCCCCACCCCGCAGCCGGAGCCGGCGGGTGAGGCGACGGCGCGGTGGCGCTTCGCGCCGACCCCCCGGGTCTCGGCCTACGTGACGGCCATCGTCGCCGGGCCGTACGTGGCGGTGCGCGGCGAGTACGCGGCCAACGGCCGGCGGGTGCCGCTTGCCGTCTACTGCCGTCGCTCGCTGGAGGAGCACCTCGACGCCGCGGACATCCTGGAGCTCACCCGGCAGGGCTTCGGCTTCTTCGAGGAGCTGTTCGACTACGCGTACCCGTTCGTGAAGTACGACCAGCTGTTCGTCCCGGAGTTCAACGCCGGCGCGATGGAGAACGCCGGCTGCGTGACCATCCGCGACGACTACATCTTCCGCTCGCGCGTCCCCGACGCCGCGCTCGAGCGGCGCGCCGAGACGATCCTGCACGAGCTGGCGCACATGTGGTTCGGCGACCTGGTGACCATGACCTGGTGGGACGACCTGTGGCTCAACGAGTCGTTCGCCACGTACGCCAGCGTGCTCTCGCAGGCCGAGGTGACTCGCTGGACCAACGCGTGGACCACGTTCGCCAACATCGAGAAGACCTGGGCGGTGCGCCAGGACCAGCTGCCCTCGACGCACCCGATCGCCGCCGACATCCGCGACCTCGAGGATGTCGAGGTCAACTTCGACGGCATCACCTACGCAAAGGGCGCCTCGGTGCTCAAGCAGCTGGTGGCCTGGGTGGGCCGGGAGCAGTTCTTCGAGGGCATCCGCCACTACTTCAAGACGTACGCGTGGGGCAACACCCGGCTGGCCGACCTGCTGCGGCAGCTGGAGGAGACCTCGGGTCGCGATCTCGATGCCTGGTCGCGGGAGTGGCTCGAGACCGCCGGGGTGAACACCCTGCGGGCGGAGTTCACCGTGGACGACGAGGGCCGCTACGCCTCGTTCGCGGTGCTGCAGGAGGCCCCGCCGGACCATCCGACGCTGCGCTCACACCGGCTGGCCATCGGCGCCTACTCGCGTACGGGCGAGGCGGGCGGCGGCCTCGCGCTGCGCGACCGGATCGAACTCGACGTCACCGGCGCGCGCACCGACGTGCCGCAGCTCGTGGGCCAGGCCCCGCCGGACCTGGTGCTGCTCAACGACGACGACCTGACGTACGCGAAGATCCGCCTCGACGAGCGGTCGCTCCGTACGGTCCTCGAGGGCGTCGCCGACATCCGGGATCCGCTCGCGCGGTCGCTGTGCTGGGCGGCCGCCTGGGACATGACCCGCGACGCCGAGCTGGCCGCCAGCGACTATCTCAGCCTGGTGCTCGCCGGCATCCCCTACGAGCAGGACAGCTCCATGGTGCGCACCCTGCTGGCGCAGGCGCAGTCCAGCGTGCTCCTCTACGTGGCTCCGGCACGCCGGGCGGCGGCTCGCGACCGGCTCGCCGAGGGCCTGCAGCGCCTGCTGCGCGACGCCTCGCCGGGCAGCGGCCGGCAGCTGCAGTTCCTGCGCGCCTTCAGCGGCGTGACCCGCCGGCCCGAGCACCTCGACTTCCTGCGCGAGCTGCTCGAGGGGCGCACCTCGCTGCCCGGCCTGCAGGTCGACACGGACCTGCGCTGGCACCTGCTGCACCGACTCGTCGCCGCGGGCACGCTGGGCGACGAGCAGATCGAGGCCGAGCTCGCCCACGACAACACCGCCCTGGGACAGCAGGCGGCGGCCTCGGCTCGGGCCGCGCGCCCCACGGCGGCGGCGAAAGCGGAGGCGTGGACCGACGTGGTCGAGCACGACCGCCTGCCCAACGCGATCCAGACGGCGATCATCGGCGGCTTCGCCCACCCCGACCAGCGCGAGCTGCTCGAGCCCTACGTCGAGCGCTACTTCGCGATGCTGGAGCAGGTGTGGGCGACGCGGACCAACGAGACTGCCCAGAACCTGGTCGTGGGGTTGTATCCCACCGTGCTCGCCGATTCCCGGCTGCTCGAGGCCACCGACGCCTGGCTCACGGCGGCAGCGGATGCACCCGCAGCGCTGCGGCGGCTCGTGTCGGAGTCGCGCGACGGCATCGCCCGCGCGCTGCGGGCCCAGGCCAGGGACGCCGCCGCCCCCGCCCAAGGGTGATCAGGCACTTCTCGCGCTGATCATGCACTTCTCGCGCTGGGGTCGGACCGTGGCGATCAGGAGCGGTGCGGCGGTCCGCGGGCGGGGTCCCGCGGCGAAGATCGCCGATCTGGGTGGGAAAACGCAGTCGACTGCATCTTCGCACCCAAAACGGCGATCTTGGCGTCCGGGCTGGCCGCGGATCGACGGGAACCGCTGATCAGCGCGACAACCGCATGATCACCGCGGAAAGTGCATGATCAGCGGGAGCGGGCACGGGCGTGCTCGGCGAGCATCCGGACGCCGGTGACGATGCCCCCGGTCAGGTCGCCCGCGGCGAACGCCGTGGTCATCGAGATGCTGGCGAGCCCGCTCGCCCGGTCGTCGAGCCGGTGGCGGACCTCGGCTCCGGTGACGATCTCCAGCTGCCGGCTACCCGGGTCGACGGCGACGAGCACGCTCTCGGCCGGATCGTCGAGGCGCGCGTGCAGCTGCTCGGCGGCCCGGCGGGGGTCGCCGTCGCCTTCGAGCGGCCCGACGTACACGGCTACCGGTAGGCCGGACTCCTGCGCGGCGAAGCGGATCGCACGCTCGACCTCGTCGCGCTGGCGAGCGGAGAACGCCTCACCAGCGGGCACTCGCCCCACCACCGGCGGCCGTCGCGCCTCCGGGCGGCGA
>JALYMT010000277.1 GCA_030773555.1 Actinomycetota bacterium
GCGTTGCGCGCCCGGGGCGCCAGCGTGGCGCTCGTCGCCGGCGTGGCCGAGGAGCTGCCGCTGCCCGACGCCAGCGTCGACGCGGTGCTCTGCGCGTTCGTCCTCTGCAGCGTCACCGATCCGGGCCGGGCGCTGGCGGAGGTGCGCCGGGTGCTGCGCCCGGGCGGGCGTCTGCTGCTCCTCGAGCACGTACGAGGGCCGCAGGGCTCGCTGCTCGCCCGCGTGCAGGACCGCGTCGACCCCTGGTGGCATCGCGTCGCCGGCGGTGACTCGGTCACGCGCGACACCGGCTCGCTGGTGCGGGCCGCGGGCTTCGACGACGTCGGCCTGGCCCACCGCTGGATGGTGAACTTCCCGCTCTGCGCCTACCACCTGGTCGGCGCCGCTCGCCGACCGCCACCCGACGATTCCCCCGGCCGCCGTACGGGGATCGGGTAGATCGTCGGTTGCGGCTTCCCGCGCGACGGTGGTGGCAGCGCCACCCGACGATTCCCCCGGCCGGTCGTACGAGGAACCGGAGCCACCTACCCTGATGGCCGTGAACCGCCCCGCCACGGCCATGCCGCAGCCGCGCAGCGGGCGAGCCGCGCCGCTGCACCTGCCCAGCGGCGCGGGCGGCATCTCGGTCTGGCCGCCCGTCGTGCTGGCTCCCATGGCGGGTATCACCAACGCGGCCTTCCGCCGGCTGTGCCGCGAGCACGGTGCGGGTCTGTACGTCAGCGAGATGATCACGGCTCGGGCGCTGCTCGAGCGCGATGACGAGACGCTGCGGATGATCACGTTCGCTGCCGAGGAGCACCCTCGCAGCGTGCAGCTCTACGGCGTCGACGCGGCGACGGTGGCGGCAGCCGTCCGCCTCGTAGTCGACGAGGACCGAGCCGACCACGTCGACCTCAACTTCGGCTGTCCGGTGCCCAAGGTCACCCGCCGCGGCGGGGGCGCCGCCCTGCCGTGGAAGCGCGAGCTGTTCCGCGACGTCGTCCGCGGTGCGGTGGCGGCCGCCGCCGGGCGGGTGCCGGTCACGGTCAAGATGCGCACCGGCATCGACGACGACCACCTCACCTATCTCGAGGCGGGCCGGATCGCCGAGGACGCGGGCGCGGCCGCCGTGGCCCTGCACGCGCGTACGGCCGCGCAGTCCTACTCCGGGGCGGCCGACTGGGCGGCGATCCGGCGGCTCAAGGAGCACCTCGGCATCCCCGTGCTCGGCAACGGCGACGTCTGGGAGGCCGCGGACGCGCTGCGGATGATGCGCGAGACCGGCTGCGACGGCGTCGTGGTCGGCCGGGGCTGCCTGGGCCGGCCCTGGCTGTTCGCTGCGCTCGCAGCCGTGTTCGCCGGCCAGACCGACGACGGCGCGGGCGGCGCAGGCGGCGCAGGTGGCGCCTCGGGGGAGCCGCCGCTGGCCGAGGTCGCGGCCACCATGCGCCGGCACGCGGGCCTGCTGGCCGCCGAGCTGGGGGAGGACCGCGGCGTGCGCACGTTCCGCAAGCACGTCGCCTGGTACCTGAAGGGCTTCCTGGTCGGCGCCGACCCCCGCGCCCGCCTGGGGCAGGTGTCCTCGCTCCGCGAGCTCGACGAGCTGCTCGCCGGCCTCGACCTCGACCAGCCCTTCCCCCTCCACGTGCTGAACGCGCCCCGCGGGCGTGCGGGCAGCCCCCGCCGGGTGGCGCTGCCCGACGGCTGGCTCGACGACCCGCTGGGCCGCCCGCGCCTCCGCGAGCCCGCGTACGCGGTCTCCGGCGGGTGAAGGCCCCGGCGGGGGCGCCGGCCTGGCGGCTCGTTTTGGCGCCCTGGGTCGTCTCGCGGCTGGTGGCGCTGCTGGCGCTCCTCGTCGTCGTGCTCACCCCGGGTCCGCTGCCGAAGGCCGGCAACGCCCCCGACGCCCGCGGCCTGTGGGTGTGGGACGCGGCGTGGTATCGCGCCATCGGCGAGTCCGGCTACGACGGGCACGTCGAGGGCCAGAACGTGCTGCGCTTCTTTCCCCTGCTGCCCCTGCTGGGACGCGCGCTCGCGCCCGTGCTGGGCAGCGTCGACGCGGCCCTGCTGGCCGTGTCCTGGGGGGCGGCGTTCGCCTACGCCGTGCTGCTCGTGCGCCTGGTCCGCGTGGAGCTCGGGGACGAGGGGACCGCCAGGCGGGTCGCGTGGCTGGCGATGGTGGTGCCGGGCGCGGGCGTGCTCGTGCTCGCCTACACCGAGCCCGTCTCGGGCGCCCTCGCGGTCGCGTTCTTCCTGGCGCTGCGCACCAACCGTCCCTGGCTGGCCGTGCCGCTCGGCATCCTCTCGGGCCTCGCGCGCCCCACCGGCCTGCTGCTCGCCGCGCCCGCCGCCCTGGAGATGCTGCGCCACCTTCGCCCGGTGCGGGCCAGGACGCTGCTCGCCTGGTCGGCGGCGGTGCTCTCGTCGCTGCTGGGCACCGCCTTCTACTGCGCCTGGGTGGGCTGGCGCTACGGGCGGCCACTGCTGCCCTACACCGTGCAGGCGTCGAGCGAGCTGCGCGGTGGTATCGCCGTCTCCCCGGTGGCCCACCTGTTCCGCACCGCGCCCTACGGGCTGGACTGGCGACTGCAGCTCGGACTGCTCGCGCTCGCGCTCGTCCTGCTCGCAGGAGCCGCGCGCCGGCTGCCTCTCGCGTACGCGAGCTGGTCGCTGCTCGTGCTCCTCGCCGCGCTCACCTCCGCGCACGGGCGTTCGCTCCCGCGCTACGTCGCCGGTGCCTTTCCGCTGCTGATGGTCCTCGCCCTGTACACCGGCGGCCGCCGCGAACGCCCGGCGATCTTGGTGGCGCTCGGTATCTTCGGGTACGTCGCGTATCTCGGCTTCACCGGTGGCTACGTGCTGTAACCCACCCGTCGGCTCCGGTTTGGGCCGGTGGTGATGGGTAAGCCGACGGCGCGGCGAATGCTCGCGGTGTCGGGCCTTCCCCAGGCCCCCATTCCGCAGCTGGCACGAGCTTCGGTTGCACGATCAGCACGTGACGTTCGCCACACCACGGCCTTGCCTGAGCATGGCCTCGCCCGGAAGCAGGTGACCCATGCCCACGACCGACAACGCGCGCGAGACCGACTCCACCGTCATCATCGGAGCTGGTCCCGCGGGGCTGACCGCAGCTCTCGAGCTGGCCCGCCGGGACCGCACGGTGACGGTCTTCGAGGCCAGCGATGCGATCGGCGGCATCAGCCGCACCGAGCAGCGCAACGGCTGGCGCTTCGACATCGGCGGGCACCGTTTCTTCACCAAGGTGCCCGAGGTCGAGCGGCTGTGGCACCAGATCCTCGCCGACGACGAGTTCTTGCAGCGGCCCCGGATGAGCCGCATCCTCTATCGCGGCAGCCTGTTCGACTATCCGCTCAAGGCGATGAACGCCCTGCGGGGGCTCGGCGTGGTCGAGGCCGTCCGCTGCGTGGGGTCGTACGCGTATGCGCAGGTGCGCCCGCCCAAGGACCAGAGCCACTTCGAGGGCTGGGTCACGGCGCGCTTCGGCTACCGGCTCTACAGCATCTTCTTCAAGACCTACACCGAGAAGGTGTGGGGCATGAAGGCCACCGAGATCCAGGCCGACTGGGCGGCGCAGCGCATCAAGAACCTCTCGCTGTTCAACGCCATCGTCGCCGCTCTCAAGCCGCAGAAGGGCTCGACGGCGATCACGACGCTGATCGACCGCTTCCAGTACCCCATGTACGGGCCCGGGATGATGTGGGAGCGCGCGCGCGACCTGGTCGAGAAGGACGGCGGGTCGGTGGTCATGGAGGCCCCGGTCGTCAAGGTGCACCACGAGGGCGGGCGGGCCACCGGTGTGACCGTCCTGGTCGAGGGCCGTGAGCAGCGGGTCCCGGCCTCGGCCGTCATCTCCTCGATGCCGCTCTCGGCGCTGGTGCTCGCCATGGATTCGCCCGCGCCCGCGGAGGTCCAGCAGGCGGCCCACTCGCTGCGCTACCGCGACTTCCTCACCGTCGCCCTGGTCGTGCCCAGCGAGGCCGGGTTCCCCGACAACTGGATCTACGTGCACACCCCGGGGGTCAAGGTCGGCCGGGTGCAGAACTACGGCTCCTGGTCGCCCTACATGGTCAAGGAGGGCTACACCTGCCTGGGCCTCGAGTACTTCGTCAACGAGGGTGACGAGACCTGGTCGATGCGCGACGAAGACCTGGTCGCGCTGGCCACCCGCGAGCTCGAGCACCTCAAGCTGGTACCTCCCGGCTCGGTGAGCGAGGGTCACGTCGTGCGCGTGCCGAAGGCCTACCCGGTCTACGACGAGGGCTACCAGGACCGCGTCGACACGATTCGCCGCTGGCTCGAGCAGGTGGCACCCAACGTTCAGCCCGTCGGGCGCAACGGCATGCACAAGTACAACAACCAGGACCACTCGATGCTCACGGCGATGTACGCCGCAGAGAACGTCCTCGGCGGCTCGCGCGACCTCTGGTCGGTCAACGTCGAGGAGGAGTACCACGAGGAGGGCAAGTCGGCTGGCTCGACGGGTCGCGGCACCGGCGGCACCGGCCGCACCGCTCCGATGATGCCGGCGCCGAAGCCCGAGGAGAGGGCCGGAGCCGCCTGAGCACGGGCCTCGACCCGAGGTCGGCCCTCGGGTCAGTCGCAGCGCCGCCTCGCGGTCCTGAGGCGCCGCCGCTCGACGATGCCCCGGGACGGTCCGGGTCCGACGCCCCCGGGCGACCCGGTGCGAGGTCGTCGCGGTGGCCCGGGTCACGGTGGCTCGTGGCCCGGGTGCCGGGCGGGCTCGCGGGCCAGGGCAGGCGCGCCGTCGGCGTGCTGCTCGCCCTCGCCGCCGTCCTCGCCGTGCTGGCCGCGATCGGCCTGCGGTTCTGGACCACCTCCGCGCTGTGGCTCGACGAGGCGCAGAGCGTCGCGATCTCCCGCCTGCCGGTGCCCCAGCTGCTCGACGCGCTGCGCAACGACGGCTCCCCGCCGCTGTACTACCTGCTGCTGCACGCCTGGTCGGCGCAATTCGGCACCGGCGACTTCGCGGTGCGCAGCCTGTCGGGGCTGATCAGCATGCTTACGCTGCCGGTCATGTTCCGCGCCGGTGTACGCGTCGGCGGCACCCGTCGGCACGGGCTGCTCGCCGCCGTCGTGCTCGCCGCCAATCCCTGGGCCCTGCGCTACGCCACCGAGGCCCGCATGTACGCCCTGGTCGCGCTGCTCGTGCTGCTCGCCGGGCTGGCCCTCGACCGGGTCATGAGCGCGGCGGGCGGGCCGCCCGGCCACGGCCGGCGCGCCCGCTGGCGGCCCGTCGTCGACATCGTCCTGCTCGGCCTCGCGACCGCCGGGCTGCTGCTGACCCACTACTGGGCGATCTTCCTGCTGACCGTGATCGGCGGCGTGCTGCTCGTGCAGCTGCGGCGGCCGCGTCGGCGGGCCCCCGCGCTGCGGGCGCTGGCCGGGCTGGCCCTCGGCGCCATCCTCTTCGTGCCCTGGTTGCCCTCCTTCCTGTTCCAGGTGCGTTACACCGGCGCGCCCTGGGCCGACGTCCCGGGGCTCGCCCGCCTCGCCGCCCTCCCGCTGGAGTGGTCGGGCGGCGACACGCCACCGGCACGCTGGCTGGTCCTCGTGATGTGGCCGTTGCTGGTGCTCGGCGCCGTCGCGGTGCCGACCGTGCGCCGCCGCGCCACCGGTGCGCTCGGCCCCACCCCGGGGCGCGTCCTGGCCCTCGTCGTCGTGCTCACCCTGGTACTCGCCCTGATCGCCACCCGGCTGACCGGCAGCGGGATCGAGGTCCGCTACACCGCCGTCGTCGTCCCCCTCGTGCTGCTCCTGATCACACTCGGCGTCAGGATGCTGCCCCGCCGCCAGGTCGCGGCGGTGGTGGCCGCGCTGGTGGCCCTGGGGCTGCTGGCCGGGTTCGACGCCGCCCGGGTGCAGCGCACCCAGGCCGGCGACATCGCCGAGACCATCGACACGATCGCCGACTCCGGCGACGTCGTGATCTACTGCCCCGACCAGCTCGCCCCGGCCGTCGAGCGGCTGATCAACCCGGTCGGCCTCGTCCAGGTCACCGTGCCGCGCAGCCGCGAGCTCGCCCCGGTCAACTGGGTCGACTACGAGCGACGGGTCGAGCAGACCCTCGGCGACGCGATCGCCTCGGGCTCGGTGTCCCGAGCCCAGAGCGGCGGCGCGGTCTGGCTGCTCACCTCCCCCCGGTACCGCACCCACCAGCGGGCCTGCGAGGAGGTGCGCCGCGGGCTGAGCCGCCGCGGCGCCAAGGCTCAGGTCATGGTCCCTCTCGACCAGAAGACCTACGAGTACGCCGTGCTCGAGCGCTGGGCCCTCAAGCCGGCCAAGAGCTCCGGGCGGTCCTCGGCGGGCACCGACCTCCCCGGCAGCTGACCGGCGGCCGGTTCCCCCATCCGGGCGGGGGCGCTCGAGCGGGCGCTCGGAGGTCCCGGCATCGGTACGCTCGGCGCACCGTCGGGCCAGCACGAGGAAGGAGCGGACTGTGCCGAAGTACGTCTACGACTTCCGCGAAGGCAACAAGGACCTCAAGGACCTGCTGGGGGGCAAGGGCGCGAACCTGGCCGAGATGACCAACCTGGGGCTCCCGGTCCCGCCCGGCTTCACGATCACCACCGAGGCCTGCCAGCGCTATCTGCGCTCCGGTGCCGAGCCCGAGGGGCTGTCCGCGGAGATCTCGGCGCACCTGCGCGATCTCGAGCAGGCGATGGGCAAGACGCTGGGGCAGCCCGACGACCCGCTGCTGGTCTCCGTACGCTCCGGGGCCCGGTTCTCGATGCCCGGGATGATGGAGACGGTCCTCAACATCGGGCTCAACGACGAGTCCGTGGAGGGGCTCGCGAAGCAGTCGGGCAGCCCCCGCTTCGCCTGGGACTCCTATCGGCGGCTGCTGCAGATGTACGGCAAGACGGTGCTGGGCATCGAGGGCGAGCACTTCGAACACGCCCTCGACGCCGCGAAGCAGCGCAAGGGCGTCGCCCTCGACCTCGACCTCGACGACCACGACCTCCGCGAGCTCGTCGACACCTACCAGGACGTCATCGCCACCCACGCCGGGTGCGGCTTCCCCCAGGACCCGCGCGAGCAGATGGATCTCGCCGTCCGCGCGGTCTTCGAGTCCTGGAACGCCCCGCGCGCGGTCCTCTACCGCCGCCAGGAGCGCATCCCCACCGACCTCGGCACCGCGGTCAACGTCTGTTCGATGGTCTTCGGCAACCTCGGCATGGACTCCGGCACCGGGGTGGCCTTCACCCGCGACCCGGCCACCGGCTCGCAGGGCGTCTACGGCGACTACCTGCAGAACGCGCAGGGCGAGGACGTGGTCGCCGGCATCCGCAACACCGTGCCGCTGGCCGAGCTCGAACGCGTCGACAAGCGCTCGTACGACGAGCTGCTCGCGACCATGGAGAAGCTCGAGAACCACTACCGCGACCTGTGCGACATCGAGTTCACGGTCGAGCGCGGCAAGCTGTGGATGCTGCAGACCCGGGTGGGCAAGCGCACCGCCGCCGCGGCCTTCCGCATCGCGGTGCAGTTCGTCGACGCGGGCCTGGTCGACCTGGACGAGGCCCTCACCCGGGTGACCGGCAGCCAGCTCGCGCAGCTGATGTTTCCCCGCTTCGGCGACGACGCCGCCGCCGACCGGATCGCCACCGGCATGGCCGCCTCACCGGGTGCCGCCGTGGGTCAGGCCGTCTTCGACTCGGCGGCCGCCGTCGAGCGGGCCGCGGCCGGCGAGCCCGTCATCCTCGTGCGCCGCGAGACCAACCCCGACGACCTGGCCGGCATGATCGCCGGGCAGGGCGTGCTCACCTCGCGCGGCGGCAAGACCTCGCACGCCGCGGTGGTCGCCCGCGGCATGGGCAAGACCTGCGTCTGCGGCGCGGAGGAGCTCGACGTCGACGCCGTCGCCCGTACATTCTCGACCCGCAACGGCGTGGTCGTCCGGGAGGGCGAGGTCATCTCCATCGACGGCACCTCGGGTGCGGTCTACCTGGGCGAGGTCCCGGTGGTCGCGTCCCCGGTGATGGAGTACTTCGAAGGCGGCCTCGACCCCGTGTCCGGGTCCGCCGATGACCTCGTCCGCGCGGTGCACCGGCTGATGACGCACGCCGACAGTCGGCGTCAGCTGGCCGTACGCGCCAACTCCGACACCGCCGAGGACTCCGGGCGCGCCCGCCGCTTCGGTGCGGAGGGCATCGGGCTGTGCCGCACCGAGCACATGTTCCTGGGCGACCGGCGACAGGACGTGGAGCGGCTCATCCTGGCCGAGTCCGACGACGAGCGCCGCAAGGCCCTGGAGGCGCTGCGCCCGCTGCAGCGCGCCGACTTCGTCGGCATCCTCCGCGCCATGGACGGCCTGCCGGTGACCGTGCGGCTGATCGACCCGCCGCTGCACGAGTTCCTCCCCGACCTGACCGATCTCGCGGTGCGGGTCGCCGTCGCCCAGGCGAGGGGCGAGGTTCGCGAGGACGACGTGCGCCTGCTGCGTGCCGTGCAGCGGCTGCACGAGCAGAACCCGATGCTCGGCCTGCGAGGCGTGCGTCTCGGCCTCGTCGTGCCCGGACTGTTCGAGATGCAGATCCGGGCGCTGGCCGAGGCTGCCGCCCAGCTCGTTCGCGACGGCCACGACCCGCACATCGAGATCATGATCCCGCTGGTCGCGGCCGTGCAGGAACTCGAGCTCGTGCGGGAGAACGCCAACAGGCTGCTCGCCGAGATCGAGGAGCAGACCGGCGTCGAGCTCGACGCCCTCGTCGGCACGATGATCGAGCTGCCGCGGGCGTGTGTCACCGCGGGTCAGATCGCCGAGGCGGCTGAGTTCTTCTCCTTCGGCACCAACGACCTCACCCAGATGACCTGGGGATTCTCCCGCGACGACGTGGAGGCCTCCTTCTTCTCCTCCTACCTGGAGAAGGGCATCTTCGGGGTCTCCCCGTTCGAGTCCCTCGACGTCGGCGGCGTGGGTCAACTGGTGCAGACGGCGGCGGAGGCGGGCCGGGCCACGCGTCCCGGGCTCAAGCTCGGCGTGTGCGGGGAGCACGGTGGCGACCCCGACTCCATCCACTTCTTCGCCGCAGCCGGGCTCGACTACGTGTCCTGCTCGCCGTTCCGGGTGCCCGTCGCCCGCCTGGAAGCCGGCCGCGCCGCCGTCCTCCCCCCCTCCCCGTGATCATGCACTTCGTGTGTTGATCATGTACTTCCCCCGTTGATCATGCAGTTGCGGCTGCCGTACGGGGGCGACGTGGCGCCCCGCTAGGATGCGATGACCACGACATCCAGGGCGGGACGTGCAAGCGCCGAGTCGTACGACGAGCACGGGCGGAACTTGTGGCGCGGCAAAGCAAGCGCCTACCAGCGGAGCTTCGCGAGCCTGTGCGCTCACCCGGTCCCCGTCCTGCTGGACGCGCTGTTCGTTGCCGCCGGCAGCCGGCTCCTCGATGTGGGCTGCGGCACGGGCTCGCTCACCGAGGCGGCGGCCGCTCGAGGAGCGGTGGTGACAGCGGTGGACGCCGAGCCGAGCATGGTCGACGCAACGACCGAGCGCGTCCCGGCCGCACGTACGTCCGTGGCCGTGCTGCCTGTGCTCCCGTTCTCCGACGCGGCCTTCGACGCCGTCGCCGCCAACTTCGTCGTGAACCATGTCGCCCGGCCGGCCGAGGCGGTAGCCGAGCTCGCGCGCGTCGTACGTCCGGGCGGCCGGGCCGGCGTGGCGATCTGGCCGTATCCCCAGCCCCCGCTCCAGCGCCTGTGGGACGACGTGCTCGCGGCCGCGGAGGTCGAGCGGCCGCCGATGCCGAGCCTCGCACCCGAAGCCGACTTCCCTCGAACGCTAGGAGGGCTACGAGCCCTGCTTGCAGGCGCCGGGCTTCTCGGCGTCGAGTCACGAGCCGTCGAATGGCAGCACCGCGTGCACCCTGAACGGTGGTGGGCCGGCGCGGCCGACGGGATCGCCACCATCGGCTATGTCGTGAGCCGGCAGGACGAAGCAACCGTCCAGCGCATGAAGACCGCCTTCGACCGGCTCGTGCAACCGCACCTGGACAGCCACGGCATGCTGTGCCTGCCCACCGCCGCCCTGCTCGCCGTCGGCACCGCGGGCTAACCTCCTCCTTCTCAGGCTCGCGCTCCTGCCACCCTCGCCGCTGTTTGAATCTCCGGTCAGCGAGCGAGGAAGTGCACGCCGAGCCAGACCCAGGCCGCCAGGACCGCGGCGCGGCCGGGTGTGGTGCGCATGGCGGCGGCGAGCGCCTGCGCGGCGGTCGCTGAGCCGGGCCGGTGACGGCTCGCGACCTCGAGGGCGAGACCGGTGACGAGCAGGGCCGCGAACCCGAGGAGACCCGCGACGCTGCCGCTCACCGCGGTTCTTCCCAGTGGCGGGGGCGGGCGAGCAGCCAGGCCCCGGCTGCCAGCCAGCCGACCGTGGCTGCCCCCCGCAGCGCCGGGTGCGCGAGGACGGGGTCCAAGAGGTCGCTCAGCGTGGGGAGGTCGTCGTCGATCAGCGTCAGCAGCTCCCACGCCACAACGGCGGCCAGCCACACCAGCCAGGGCAAGCCGCGTCCCTCGACCGGCCGCGCGGCCTCGCCCACCCGGCAGGCGAGCCCGACGGCGGCCAGGACGGCGCCGGTGGTCCCGACCGCGATCAGCGCTCTGGTGGACAGCTCTCCGTAGACCATGACGGCGACGACGCAGGGCACACCGACCGCCAGCGGCGCAAACCGACGGGCAGAGCGGGAAGACAGCACCTGTGCGTACTCGCCTACTCGGCAGCGGGAGGGCCGTTGCGTTCCCCGCAGCGCTCGTGCTCGTGCTGGCCGCCTGGAACAACGTCGTCGTGACCCATCTCCCCGGCTACCCCGCCTCGTACGTCCCGGCCAACGTCGCCGCCGCCGGCGTACTGCTGGCGGCGGCCCGGGCGAGCGGGCTGTCGTGGGCGGAGCTCGGGCTCGCCCGGCGCCGGCTCCCAGCCGGGGCGAGGTGGGGTGCGGCCTGTCTCGCGCTGGTCGCCGCCGGCTACGGGGCCGCGCTCGCCGTACCCGTCGTCCGTCCCCTGCTCACCGACGCCCGGGTCAGCGGCCTCGACGGCGGCGACGTCGCCTACCACGTGCTGGTGCGCATCCCGCTCGGCACCGTCCTGTGGGAGGAGGTGGCCTTCCGCGGGGTGCTGCTCGCCGCGCTCGCCCGGGTGCTGTCCCTGCGCGCGGCGATAGCGGTCTCCGCCGCCGTCTTCGGCAGCTGGCACATCCGGCCCACGCTCAGCGCGCTCGCGGCCAACGACCTCACCGAGGGACCCCTCCTCACCGGCCTCGCCGTGCTGCTCGGATGTCTCGCCACCGCCGTCGCCGGCGTCGCCCTGGCCTGGCTGCGGCTGCACACCGGCAGCCTCCTCGCCCCCGCCCTGCTCCACCTGGCGACGAACTCGCTCGGCACCTTGGCCGCCTCGGTCGCGCTCCGTCTCGGCTGACCAGTCTGCGGGGCCACCCGGGTCCGCGGATCCGGTACTCGCCTGCTTCGCGGCCCACCGTACGGGCTCCTGTCGACTGCAAGTGTATGATCAACTCAGGAAGTGCATGATCACCCCGGGGGTGGGGGTGGGTAGGCTGGTCGGGGTGTACGAGGAGGCGGCGCAGGAGCGCTGGGTCCTCGAGCCGGGCAAGCGAGCGGGCCGCACGCAGTTCGCCCGCGACCGGGGCCGGGTCCTTCACTCCTCGGCCCTGCGCCGACTGGCCGGCAAGACCCAGGTGTCGTCACCGGGGGAGAGCGACTTCCCGCGGACCCGCCTGACCCACTCGCTGGAGTGCGCCCAGATCGGGCGCGAGCTCAGCGCCGCCCTGGGCTGCGACCCCGACCTGGTCGACACCGCCTGCCTGGCCCACGACCTGGGGCATCCGCCCTTCGGCCACAACGGCGAGGCCGCGCTCGACGAGCTCGCCGCACCGTGCGGTGGCTTCGAGGGCAACGCCCAGAGCCTGCGGCTGCTCACCCGCCTCGAAGCGAAGACCTTCGCCGCCGCCGCCGCCGACGGCCGAGCCGGCCGCAGCGTCGGGCTGAACCTCACCCGGGCCAGCCTCGACGCGGCCACGAAGTACCCCTGGCCGCGCTCGGTCGACGCGCGCAAGTACGGGGTGTACGACGACGACCTGGAGGTCTTCACCTGGCTGCGCCGCGGCGCCCCCGACGGCAGGCGCTCGATCGAGGCGCAGGTCATGGACTGGGCCGACGACATCGCCTACTCCGTGCACGACCTGGAGGACGCGGTGCACGGCGGGCACGTCTCCCTCCCCGCGCTGGCCGATCCGGCGGAGCGCTCCGCGCTGCTGGCGCTGTGCACCGCCCGCGACGCGGCCGCGGACCCGGGCGAGTTCGAGCAGGCCCTCACCCGGCTGCTCGCCCTCGAGGCGTGGCCGAGGGCGTACGACGGCTCGCTGCCGGCCCTCGCCGCGCTGAAGAACCTGACGAGCACGCTGGTCGGCCGCTTCGCCACCGCCGCCGAGCGCGCCACACGCGACGCCTGCGGCCAGCGCCCCCTGGCCCGCTACGCCGGCGACCTCGTGGTGCCCCGCGAGGTCCGGCTGGAGTGCGACGTGCTCAAGGCGGTGGCCGCGCGCTACATGATGAGCGGGGAGACCGCCCTGCGCCGCTACGACCGCCAGCGCGAGGTGGTGCACGGGCTGGTCGCGGCCCTGCTGACCGGCGCGCCCGGCGCCCTCGATCCCGCGCTGCGGCCCTCGTACGACGCGGCCGCCGACGACGCGCAGCGGCTGCGGGTCGTCCTCGACCAGGTGGCGATGCTCACCGACCCGTCGGCGATCGTCCTGCACGAGCGCCTCACCGCCTGACCGCCGCCCCCACCCCCTCGGGTGTGCCGCCGGAACGCTGTGGGACGCTGGCTGGCATGCCGAGCCGCACCCCCAGCGAGGGGACGTACGTCATCGTCGGCGGCGGCGCCCCCGCAGCCGGCGCGGTCGAGGGGCTGCGCGAGGGCGGCTGCGCGGCCCCCGTCCTGCTCCTGGCCGAGGAGCCGCTGCTGCCCTACGAACGCCGGCGCCTGACCGGTGACTACCTGAGCGGCGCGGTCGACGAGGACGCTCTGCTGGTGCATCCGCAGGACTGGTACGACGACCTCGGCGTCATCGTCGAGCTCGGCACCCGCCCGGTCGCCCTGCACCCGGCCCAGCGGGAGGTCGAGCTCGACGGTGGGCGCTGGGTGGGCTACGAGCGGCTGCTGCTCGCGCCCAGGAACGCGCCCGCGCGCCCGGCGTCCGAGGGCGAGCTCGCGGGCGTCCACCGGGTGCACACCCTGGCCGACGCCGCTCGCCTGCGGGCCCGGCTGTCGCAGGGAGGCCGGGTGGTCGTGGTCGGCGGCAGCTGGACGGGCCTGGAGATCGCCGCGGCCGCCCGGGCGCACGGCGCAGCCGTCACCGTCCTGGAGGCCGACGCCACCCCGCTGTTCTGGCTGCTCGGGCCCGAACTGGGCGAGGTCCTCGCCGACGTGCACCGCGCGCACGGCGTGGACGTGCGCACCGGCGTCCGGATCGACGGCATCGAGGCCGGTGCGGGCGGGCCGGCCGTGCGCACCAGCAGAGGGCTGCTCGCCGCGGAGACGGTCGTGCTCGCCGGCGAGGCCGCCCCCGACCTGACCCTGGCCGCCGCCGCCGGCCTGGCGGGAGCCGGGACCCTGCCCACCGACGCGCTGCTGCGCACCGCCGACCCGTACGTCTACGCCGTCGACGCCGATTCGCTCGCCGACGGGTACGGGCAGGGGCTCGCGGCCGGCCGCTCGATGGCCGGCAAGGGCGAGCCGTGGGAGAACCCGCCGCTGCTCCGCACCCGGCAGTACGACCTCGAGGCCGAGCTGCGCGGCTGCGCGCCGCCCGGAGCGTACGACGCCGTGGTGCTGCGCGGGGAGGACGAGGGCGAGGACGACGAGTCGATGGAGCAGTTCCTCGCGTTCTGGCTGCGGCGCGGGCACGTGGTGGCCGCCCTGAGCGTGAACGTGGCGGGCGCCGGCGAGGTGCTCGAACGCCTCGTCCGGGCGGGCGCCGCCGTGGACGCCGACGCGCTGGCCGACCCCGGGCGGCCCCTGCTCTCGCTGCTGTGAGTTCCGCCGGTCGGGCTGTCGGTCCCCGGCCCTAGACTTCGTCGCCGTGGCCGGCCGCATCGTTCCCGCCGACGTGGTCCTCGTGCGGGAGCGCGCCGACCTCGCCGACGTCGTCCGCGAGCACGTGGCGCTGCGCAACGCCGGCGGCGGGTCGCTCAAGGGGCTGTGCCCCTTCCACGACGAGAAGACGCCGTCGTTCAATGTCCGTCCGCAGCTCGGCTACTGGCGGTGCTTCGGCTGCGGTGAGAGCGGCGACGTCTTCGACTTCGTGCAGAAGATCGACGCGCTGAGCTTCAGCGAGGCGGTCGAGCGCCTCGCCGGCCGCGCCGGTGTGCAGCTGCACTACGAGAACGCCGGCTACACCCCGGGGCGCCAGCAGGGCCAGCGCACCCGCCTGGTGGAGGCGCACCGGGCGGCCGCCGAGTTCTACGCCGAGCAGCTCGCCTCCTCGCCGGAGTCGGGGCCGGGCCGGCGCTTCCTCTCCGAGCGCGGCTTCGACTCGTCGGCGGCCGAACGCTTCGGCGTCGGCTACGCCCCCGACTCCTGGGACGCGTTGACCCGCCACCTGCGCGGGCGCGGTTTCACCGAGGAGGAGCTGCGTACGGGGGGGCTCGCGCGCGACGGGTCCCGGGGCGCGCTGATCGACCGCTTCCGGGGGCGGCTGATGTGGCCCATCCGCGACCGCTCCGGCGAGGTCGTCGGCTTCGGCGCCCGCAAGCTGCGCGACGACGACTCCGCCCCGAAGTATCTGAACAGCCCCGAGACGCCGATCTACAAGAAGTCGCAGGTGCTCTACGGCGTCGACCTCGCCAAGCGCGAGATCGCCCGCCGGCTCCAGGCCGTGGTCGTCGAGGGCTACACCGACGTGATGGCCTGTCACCTCTCCGGCGTGGAGACCGCGGTGGCGACGTGCGGCACCGCCTTCGGCGAGGAGCACGTGCGCATCCTGCGGCAGCTGCTGCTCGACCAGAGCGAGTTCCGCGGCGAGGTCATCTTCACCTTCGACGGCGACGAGGCCGGGCAGAAGGCGGCGCTCAAAGCGGCCGCGCTCGACCAGCGGTTCGTCACGCAGACCTTCGTTGCGGTCACCCCCGAAGGCCAGGACCCCTGCGACCTGCGGCAGAGCGCCGGACCCGAGGCCGTGCGCGACCTCGTCGCCCGGCGGGTCCCGCTGTTCGAGTTCGTGATCCGCCACGCCCTCGACCGGCACGACCTCGACACCGCCGACGGCCGGGTGGGCGCGCTCCGCGAGGCGGCGCCGCTGGTGGCCGGCATCCGCGACCGGTCGCTGCGCCCCGAGTACGCTCGCGCGCTCGCCGGCTGGCTGGGCATGGAGGTGGAGGCGGTCATCGCCGTCATCACCCGCGCCGGGGCACCGACGGTCCCGGCCACCGGAGCCCGGGCCGGCGGGTCCGCGAGCACCGACGCCCGCCCCGACCCCGCTGCTGGCACCCGTCCCGACCCCGCCGATCCAGCCCTGCTCGTCGAGCGCGAGGTGCTCAAGCTGGCCCTGCAGGCACCCGCCAGCGTCGGTGCGGGCTTCGACGCCCTGGAGCCGGTCGTGTTCACCGCCGCCCCCTACGCCGCGGTCGACGCGGCCGTCGCGGCCGCCGGCGGCACCGCGAGCGGGATGTCCGGCGAGACGTGGGTGACGCTCGTCCGCGAGGCCGCCCCCTCCGACGCGGTCCGCGACCTCGTCACCGAGCTCGCCGTCGAGCCCGTGCGGGTCGAGACCGAGGACGGGCGCTACGCCAGCTCCCTGCTGGCCCGCCTCGAGGAGCTGGCGGCCACTCGCCGGGTCGCCGAGGTGAAGTCGCGCCTGCAGCGGCTCAGCCCGGTCGAGTCGCCCGAGCGCTACAACAAGCTGTTCGGCGAGCTCGTCGCGCTCGAGCAGCACCGGCGCGGCCTCCGGGAGCGTGGGGTGGGCGCCCTCTGAAGGCGCCGCCGCGAGGCGCAGTAGCGTGACCGCCATGTGGTGGCGGCGCCGGTCGGGACCGCACGGCGAGCTGCGCGACGCGCTGGCGCTGGCGCCGGGGGAGCGGGTGCTGGTCGTGTCCCCGCTGGCCGGCGGAGGCTCCGCGGCAGCCACCGACCGCGGCCTGCTGATCGTCACGCCCGACCGCGAGACCACCCGCCTGCCCTGGCAGCTGCTCACCGCGGCGACCTGGGACGCCGACGCCGGAACGCTCACCGTCGACGAGGTCGCCGGCCCCGCGGGTGCAGCCCGGCGCCACCACTTGCGCCCCGAGGGCGCCAGCCTGCTGCCCGAGACGGTCCGGGAGCGGATCACCTCGAGCATCGTGGTCAGCCGGCACGTGCCCCTGGTGGGCGGGGCAGGCGTGCACATCGTCGGGCGCCGGCGCTCCGGGCCGCCGACGGCCGATGACGCGCCGGTCCTCGACTGGCAGCTGCTCTATGACCCCGGCGTCGACCCTGCCGACTCCGGAGTCCGGGCCCGCGCCGAGCAGGCGCTGACCGAGCTGCAGCGCTCGACGGCCTGACCCGCGCCGGATGACCTGGACGCCCGGGCGGGGTCAAGCCGCGGCGGTCGTCTTCGCCGCCCGGCCGCGGGTCCCGCTCGCGGTCCGGCCACGACTCCCGCTCGTCGGACCTCCCCGTCCGGACGTGCCCTTGGCGGCGTCACTGCGCCGGGCGGCCACGTCGGCGGCCGCCTGCAGGTCACGCGCGACCCGGGCGCGGGCCCGCCGGTCCTTGGCGTTGGCGGGCTGGCGCAGCAGCTCCAGCACCGCCGCCTCCACCTGCCCGTGCGTGGCCGGTTGGCCGAACACGGCGTCCGCGCCCAGACGCTCGAGCGCCGGCGAGATCGTCATGCCGTCGTCGTAGAGGTCGACGATGCGGGGGTCGATGTAGGAGGCACGGCAGACCGCGGGGGTGTTGCCGAGGTAGTGCGCCACCTCCTGCACCGCGCGGGTGATCGCCCGCTTGTGCGCGGTGGGGGAGATGGCGACCTGGGTCGAGACGCCGAGACCCACGGCCATCAGCACCGTTGCGTGCCAGGTGCGGAAGTCCTTCGCGGTGACCTCGGTGCCGACGACCTCGCGCAGGTAGTCGTTGATCTCGCCGCTCTTCACGTCACGCCAGAGCCCGCCTTCCTGGAAGGCCAGCAGCTCCTCCGAGGGGTCGTCGCGCCCGATGAGGCTGGCGACGATGGCCCGTACGTCGTCGTCGACGATCGACTGCACCCGCTCCTTCTTGTGCTTCGCGACGTACTCGAAGACGACCGTCTCCTTGTCGATGCGCACGTGCTCGCGGCGCATCGTCGCCAGGCCGAACGTCCCGTTGTCCTCCGCGTACTCCTCGCTGCCGATCCGGAAGAAGCCGAGGTCGAGCAGGCGGAACGCGGCGGCCAGCACCCGGTCGCGGGTCAAACCGTCCTCGTGCAGGTGGGCGGCGACGCGTTCGCGAGCCGCGGGCAGCCGCTCGGCGAAGTCGAGCACCCGCTGGTGCTTGGCGGCGTCGCGCTGGGCGCGCCACTCGTCGTGGTAGCGGTACTGCCGCCGGCCGGCGGCGTCAGTGCCGAGGGCCTGAATGTGCCCGTTGGGCCACGGGCAGATCCAGACGTCCTTCCACGCCGGTGGCAGCACCAGCGCGCTGGCACGGGCCACCACCTCGGGTTCGACGACGCGGCGGCCATCGGGCCAGTAGAAGGCCCAACCCTTGCCGAAGCGGCGCCGACGGATGCCGGGCACGCTCACGTCGGAGCGACGGAGGCGCATGCTCAGGTCTCGGGCACCACGTGGATCGCCGCCTCCTCCGCTGAGAAGTCGCTCTCTCCGTCGGCCTCGTAGGCGACCGCGTCCTTGTCGAGGTCGGTGTGGGCGCCCTCGTCGAGCTCGACCAGCCGCCCCGGGCTCGCGCCCTCGCGGTCGCTGAGCAGCCGGTCCTCGTACGCGAGCGCCTCGTCGGACTCCGCGATGCCGGCAGGCGCCAGCGGGTCGACGTACGGCTCCGGCTCCTCCCGCTCGAGCTTGCGGTCGAGCGGTTCCCCCTCGATCTGCTCCTCGACCGTGGTCCCGAAGTTGTCGACGGCGAGGTAGTCGTCGCCCGGCAGGGCCGCGACCTGCGGCTCCGGAACGCCGGAGCGCTCCGGAGCCGCGTCGTCGACGATGTCGGGGAAGCCGATGCCGGCGTCCGGACCTTCCTCGTTGGGAGTGCTCATCTCGCCCTTCGGGGTGCGGCTGTCAGCACCGGCGGTGCCGCCGGTGCGGGAGGCTAGAGGGTCGAGCCGTCCGTGCGCGCGTCGGAGCGCGTGGTCGGAATCTCGACGACGTCGTAGCTGTCGCTGCCCTCGCCCGCGAGGCCGCTGCCCTCGAGGCCGCTGCCCTCGAGGCCGCTGCCGCTCGTGCCCGAGCCGGCCGTGCCGCCCGGGCTCCCGAAGCCGGTGCCGGTGCCGGTGCCGCTGGAGCCGGCCCCACTGAACTCACTGGAGCTGGTGCCGCTGGAGCCGGACTCGCCCTGCTGGCGCGCCGAGCTGACCCGGCTCTTGCCCTGGCTGATCAGCTGGTTCGCCTGCTGGGTGAGCTGGGAGCGCGTGTCCTGCACCTTGGGGTTGGCGAGGAACCGCTGCCACTGCTGGCGGATCTGCTCGTAGCGGTTGTGACCGGCGCGCGCGCCGAGGACGTATCCCGTGGCCGCGCCGGCGAGAAAGGTGAGCTTAGCCATGCTCGCTCCTAGCGATGAAGGGCTGATGACGGACGATCTCCACCTCTGCCCTTCCCAGAGCGCACCCTGGTGACACCTGGTAGGGAAGTCGTGGACCGTCTGGCCGCCGTGCGGGCGCGCCCGCGTGCTGCGCTAACCTGGATCGGTCGCCGGCACGGGCGCGCTCCGCGCTCTTCGGCTACAGTCCCGCGTAGCTCAATAGGCAGAGCGTCCGGCTGTTAACCGGCAGGTTATAGGTTCGAGTCCTATCGCGGGAGCTTCTTCTTTCGCCATGCAGCGTGCCCGCAGGCTTGCGCCTGCCCTCTCCGACCGGCTCCGCTTCTTCCGCGCGTTCCTGGCCGAGCCCCGGCTGGTCGGCGCGGTGCTGCCCACGTCGCAGCGAGCCGTGCGCGACATGCTCGACCTGGCCGACGTCTCGGGCGCGCGCCGGGTGGTGGAGCTGGGCGCGGGCACGGGTGTCTACACCGGCGAGATCCTCGCCCGGCTCGCCCCCGGCGCCGAGCTGCTGGCCCTCGAGATCGACGCGAGCCTGGCCGGGGGGCTGGGCGAGCGGTTCGCCGACCCCCGGCTGCGGGTCGTGCACGGCTCGGCGGAGCACCTGGACGTCCATCTCGCGGACGCGCGGGCCGACCTGATCGTGTCCGGGCTGCCCTTCACCTCTCTCGGGGCGGGCGTGCGCGGGCGCATCCTGCAGCAGGCGCGCCAGGCGCTGACCCCCGACGGGGCGCTGCTCGTCTTGCAGTACTCCCCGCTCATCAAGCCCGACCTCGACCGCGCCTTCGCCTCCGTACGCTGGCGCGTCTCCCCGCTCAACGTGCCCCCCGCCTTTCTGTTCGCCTGCCGACAACCGCGCGCCGCCGCATCCGGGGGCCGGTCCTCGTCGTGACGCGCCGCTCCTGGCAGGCCGGCCGGCCGTACGTCCTCGCCGTGCTGCTCGTCGGTGCCGCCCTGGTGCCGCGGAGGCGGCGCGCCGGCTGGTTCGTCGTGGGCCTCTCGGGCGCCGTGGCGGCCTTCTTCCGCGATCCCGACCGTCCCCTCCCCACCGATCCGGGCGTGGTGTACGCGGCCGCGGACGGCGTGGTGACAGGGGTCGACGCCCGCGTGCCGGAGCCCTGGCTGCCCGGCGGCGAGGGGACCCGGGTGCGCACGTTCCTGTCGCTGCACAACGTGCACGTCAACCGCAGCCCCGTCCGTGGACGGGTGGCCCGGGTCGAGTCCCGCGAGGGCGGGTTCGCCCCCGCGCTGTTCGCCCGAGCAGAGGAAAACCGCCGCCGCCGGCTCGCTCTCGACGGCCCGGCCGGGCCCCTGGTCGTGGTGCAGGTGGCCGGACTGCTCGCCCGGCGCATCTCCGGATGGGTAGGCGAGGGTGACCGGGTGGCTGCCGGTGAGCGCATCGGCATGATTCACTTCGGCTCCCGAACCGACGTCCTGCTGCCCCCGGGGCGAGCCGACATCCTCGTTCGGGCCGGCGACCGGGTGCGGGCAGGGGTCACGCCCCTGGCCCGCTACTCCTCCCAGACAGGGGCGTGAATGCGCGAGTTCGTGACGCTGCCGAACGCCGTCACGAGCGGAAATCTCGCCGCCGGCTTCCTCGCCCTGCTCGTCGCCCCGCGGAGCCTGCTGCTGGCCGCGGTGCTGGTCGTGCTGGCGGTGGTCTTCGACGTCCTCGACGGCCTGATCGCCCGCCGCAGTAACCGTGACGGTGCCTTCGGCACGAATCTCGACTCCCTGGCCGACCTCGTCTCCTTCGGCGCGGTGCCGGCGCTGGCGTTGTACGTCGGGCTGCTGCACGCCCTGCCGGTGCTCGGCTTCCTCGGTTGCCTGGCCTTCCTGCTCTGCGGGGCCTGGCGACTGGCCCGCTTTCCGCTGGTGAAGTCGTCGTGCGGCTTCGTCGGCCTGCCCATCCCCCCGGCCGCGGTCGCCGTCATGCTCCTCGTCCTCTGGGGACCCGGCCCGCTCGTCGCCCTGCTCGCGACGGCCGCGCTGAGCGCCCTGATGGTGAGCACCGTGCCGTTCCCCACGCTGGCCGCAATCGGCAGCGGCGCGTCCTCGGCACGGCGGCACTCGACGCAGCGCCTGCGCGCGCGCCGGACGTCCGGAATTCGCCGCCGCGCCGGCGGGGGGCGCCGCCCCGGCCGGGTCGCGGCCCGCTGGCGCACCCACCGCAACCGGGCCCGCCGCCTCCCCGAATCCCACTGACCGTCCGCCCCGTCGACCATGTTCGGTACGCCGCGGTATGCCCTACCAGGCGCAGGCGGGTGTCGAGCCTCGTCTTCGCCTGGTACGGCACCGCTGCGAGCCCGGACGCCTGCAGCCACGGCGACTCGGCCCCTGGTCCGAACAGGGCCTACGCTCGCAGTTCGATCGAGAGCAGAGGTCGGGCACGTCGCGCGGGGCGGTAGCTCAGCCGGTTAGAGCAGGGGACTCATAATCCGCTCTGGCACGAGCTGAGCACAGGCCGCTGAGCAGCGGAAACGGCTCCTGACCTGCGCTGATGCGGGTCAGGAGCGTTTCCATTGTCCCTGTAATTCCCCGTCGATTCCCGGTGTTGTCCGCTGTCCTGCGGACTGGATGCGGACTCGACGTTCGCACCCACGCGGTGCACTCAGAGCCACAGTGACCAGATGCTTGCCACCGTCGAGCAGAGCAGACCGATGCCCGCGACGAAGGCCGGGACACGGAGCTGACGCCAGTCGGACTCCAGAATCGCGACGGCCACGACCTCGCGGGAGTAGAGCGCGTCGCTCCACGTGCTGGTAGCGGGCAGGATCGCCCCCGCTCGCTCGGAGGCAGTTCGCGAGTCGCCTCGGCGCAGCTCCTCCTGTGCCCGGTTGAGCAGGTCCCGTTGCCGCCTCAGCTCGTCCCGAACCCGGCGGTAGCCGATGACCGCGGACCCCACTGGCAGCAGCAGCCCCAGGCTGTACAGGAAGACGCAGGCGGCTCGCACGGGGGCGAGGCTGTCACATGCAACAGGGAGTCCAGACGGCGCGGCCCGCCCATCGGCTCCTGACAGGTCGACGGGCGGGCCGGAGCCGGGCCGGGATCAGGGCCGGCGTGGGCAGCCGGTCGCGTGCTGGGGCAGACCGACTGCCCACCTACCCCAGGACTGTCGCACCGCCGGCACCGCTCGGCAGGACCGGCAAGCCGAGCGCGTTGCGAGCTGCTGCGCCTCCTGCCGCGTCGCCGATGGGGGCGCGAGGGCCAGGATTGGCGCGGTGGGTCGAGAGGCCCCGAGGAGGGCCGCTGCGCCTCCCTGCGGCCTCGCCCGGCCCGCCCGGTGCTGACGCACCAGGGCGTCGTCCTCGGCGCGCTGGCGGGCCTCCTCGGCGGCTGTCCAGCGGTCGAGGTCGCGTCGGTGCTGCTGGCGCTGCTGGGCGCTGAGTGCGTCCCAGGCCGCTCCCACCTGCTCCGCGCTCATGCTCGGGTCGATCATCGTCACTGGCCTTCCCGAGGACGTACGCCTCCTGCTGCGCAGTGTGCTCGGTGACGTAGGCCCGGGAGCGGCGGCCAGCCTCCTCTAGCAGGAGGCGGTCGACGGCCGCGCCGTAGTGCTCCAGCTCGTTCGCGTGCGGGAAGCGGTCGTGCCCCTCGGGCGGCTGGACGCCGAGCCGGGTAGCGGCGGCGCGGACGAGGCCGCCGCGCTCGTAGGCGGTCAGCGAGGCGGTCGCCATGGCGAGATAGGCAGCCACGGTGTCC
>JALYMT010000278.1 GCA_030773555.1 Actinomycetota bacterium
GCCTCGAGCAGCCCGCCGCCGGCACGCAGGCCGCCGCCTGGCGCCTGGTCCGCCCCGAGGCCGTCCCTCGCCCGGGCCGTGGCCGGCGAGGTCGACGCGCGCTTCGTCGCGGTGTCGCTGGCCGACGTGCTCGACATGTGGATCGGGCAGAGCGAGCGCAACCTCCACGACGTCTTCGAGCAGGTGCGGCGGGCGGCGCCCTGCGTGCTGTTCCTCGACGAGGTCGACGCCATCGGCCAGAAGCGCAGCCAGCTGCGGCACAGCGCGATGTGCAGCACGGTCAACCAGCTGCTGCTCGAGCTGGACGCGGTCGACGCCAGCAACGAGGGCGTGTTCGTGCTCGCCGCCACCAACGCGCCCTGGGACGTCGATCCCGCGCTGCGCCGACCCGGCCGGCTCGACCGGACGCTGCTCGTCCTGCCACCCGACGCGGCCGCGCGGGAGTCGATCCTGCGCCACCACCTGTCCGGGCGGCCGGTCGCCGGCATCGACCTGGGCAGGCTCGCGGCCCGCACCGAGGGCTTCAGCGGCGCCGACCTCGCCCACCTGTGCGAGAGCGCCGCGGAGCGGGCGATGCTCGACTCGGCCGCCTCCGGGATGGTGCGGATGATCGGGATGCCCGACCTGGAGACCGCGCTGGCCGAGCTGCGTCCCTCGACGGGACTGTGGTTCGAGAGCGCGCGCAACGTGGTGCTGTTCGCCAACGAGGGCGGCGCGTACGACGACCTGCTCGCCTACATGCGCAAGCGCAAGCTGCTGTGAGCGCAGCCGAGCTCGCCCGCGCCGACGCCCTCCTGCACGCGAACCGTCCCGACGAGGCCAGCGCCCTGCTCGCCCGGGTGCTCGCCGCGGACCCCGGCGACGGCGCGGCCTGGTCGCTGCTCGCCCTGGCTAGCGGTGCCCGGCGGACGGACAGCCCGCACGTCGCGCTGACCGTTGTCGCGCGGGCGGCAGGAGATGCTGTAATGCCGCAACCGAAGGGGAGCACCGATGACAGCCACCGCCGAGCCCACCACCGGAGCGGGCGACGGGCCCGCAGCGAACGGGTCCCCGTTCTACCTCCGGCACCGCGAGACCCTCGAGCGGGCCGTGGCCGCGGTCGGCGCCCGCGACTACTGGACGCCGTATCCGGAGACCCTCAAGAGCTACGGCGAGGAGGCCGAGGCGCGGGGCCGGGCCGCCTTCGAGGCCTACCTCGGAGCCCCGTTCCCGCTCGAGCTGCCCGGCAGCGACGGGCAGGACGGCGACGAGCGCTCCCCCTACGGCTTCGACCTCGGGATCACCTACCCCCACTCCCCGGTCGACGCCCTGGTCGACGCCGCCCGCAGCGCGCTGCCCGCCTGGCGCGACGCCGGCCCGCAGACCCGCGCAGGCGTGTGCCTTGAGATCCTCGCCCGGCTCAACGCGCGCAGCACCGAGATCGGCTACGCCGTCATGCACACCACCGGGCAGGCGTTCGGCATGGCCTTCCAGGCCGGTGGGCCACACGCGCAGGACCGTGGGCTCGAGGCGGTGGCGTACGCCTATCCCGAGATGACCCGCCACCCCCGCTCCGCCCGCTGGGAGAAGCCCCTGGGCCGCGGCGCGGTCGCGGTGATGCAGAAGTCGTACTTCGTGGTGCCCCGCGGCGTGGCTCTCGCCGTGGGATGCAACACCTTCCCGACGTGGAACTCGTACCCGGGGCTGTTCGCGAGCCTGGTCACGGGCAACCCGGTGATCGTGAAGCCGCATCCGCGTGCGGTGCTGCCGCTCGCGATCACCGTGGCCGTCGCCCGCGAGGTCCTGGCCGAGGCCGGCTTCGCCCCCGACCTGGTCACGCTCGCCGCCGAGCGGCCCGACGAGGGCCTGGCGTCCGCCCTGGCCACGCATCCGGCCGTACGCATCGTCGACTTCACCGGCTCGACCGCCTACGGCGACTGGCTCGAGGAGCACGCGCGCCAGGCCGAGGTCTACACCGAGAAGGCCGGCGTCAACAACGTGGTCCTCGACTCCACCGACGACTTCGCCGGCCTGGCGAAGAATCTCGCCTTCTCCCTGTCCCTCTACAGCGGGCAGATGTGCACCACCCCGCAGAACCTGCTGATTCCCCGCGACGGCATCGACACCGACGAGGGGCACAAGTCCTTCGACGAGGTCGTGGCAGGCATCGCGGCGGCGGTGGAGGGGCTGCTCGGCGACGACAAGCGCGCTGCCGCCGTGCTCGGCGCCATCGTCAACGACGGGGTGCTCGAGCGGCTGGAGCGCGCGCCGTCCCTCGGCTCGGTGGCGCTGGCCTCGCGGGCGGTGAGCTTCCCGCAGTTCCCCGACGCCACCATCCGTACGCCGGTGCTGGTCACCCTGGACGCCGCGGACGAGAAGGTCTACGCCGCCGAGCACTTCGGGCCGATCGCGTTCGCCGTCGCCACCGGGTCCACCGAGGAGAGCTTGGAGATCCTGCGGCGCACGGTCAGCACGCAGGGGGCGTTGACGGCGCTGGTGTACTCCACCCGCGAGGACGTGCTCGACGCGGCCGAGGCGGCGGCCCGCGACGCCGGGGTGGCGGTCTCGTTCAACCTCACCGGCGGCATCTACGTCAACCAGTCGGCGGCGTTCTCCGACTTCCACGGCACCGGCGCCAACCCGGCGTGCAACGCCGCGCTCACCGACGCCGCCTACGTCTCCAGCCGGTTCACCATGGTGCAGTCCCGCCGGCCGGTGCCGCCGGCCGGGTGACGTCGGGCGACCGCCGTCGTCCGGCATCGCCGCCGCTCGCGAGGCAGGTCATCCCCAGCCGAAGCCGCGCGCGGCGGACCCGACGGCGGCGGACTGCAGCCGAGCGGCGGCCACGCCGAGATCCGCCGTGAGGCTGGTCTGGTCTTGCTGAGGGTCGGCTAGCGGCGACCGTACGCTGGCAGGCGTGCCCCTGCGTCTCTACGACACCGCCGCCCGGCAGGTCCGCGACTTCGAGCCCCTCGTCGAGGGCCAGGTCGGGATCTACCTGTGCGGCGCGACGGTGCAGTCGCCGCCGCACGTCGGCCACATCCGCTCGGGGCTGAACTTCGACATCCTGCGCCGCTGGCTGGAGCACCGGGGCCACCGGGTCACCTTCGTGCGCAACGTCACCGACATCGACGACAAGATCCTGCGGAACGCGGCCGCCGAGGGCGTGCCCTGGTGGGAGGTCGCCGCGCGCAACGAGCGAGCCTTCGCCGACGCGTACGCCGCCCTCGGCTGCCTGCCGCCGACCGTCGAGCCGCGCGCGACCGGGCATGTCCCGGAGATGGTCGTCCTGATGCGCCGGCTGATCGAGCGGGGGCACGCGTACGCCGCCGGCGGCGACGTCTACTTCGACGTGCGGTCCTGGCCGGCGTACGGGGCGCTGTCCGGGCAGCGGCTCGACGCGATGCAGCCGGCCGCCGACAGCGGGGAGGAGACGGTCAAGCGGGATCCGCGCGACTTCGCGCTGTGGAAGGGCGTCAAGCCGGGCGAGCCGGCGTGGGACACCCCGTGGGGTCCGGGGCGCCCGGGCTGGCACCTGGAGTGCTCGGCGATGGCGGAGAAGTATCTCGGCTCGGCGTTCGACCTGCACGGCGGCGGCCTCGACCTGATCTTCCCGCACCACGAGAACGAGATCGCGCAGTCCCAGGCCGCCGGCGACCGTTTCGCCCGCTCCTGGCTGCACAACGCCTGGGTGACCACGGCCGGCGAGAAGATGAGCAAGTCGCTCGGCAACTCCCTGCTGGTCAGCGAGGTGGTCAAGCGGGTCCGCCCCGTCGAGCTGCGCTACTACCTGGGCTCGGCGCACTACCGGTCGAACCTGGAGTTCTCGGAGGACGCGCTGCACGAGGCGGCGACCGGCTACCGGCGGGTCGAGGGCTTCGTGCGCCGCGCCACCGAGCTGGTCGGCGACGTCGACCCCCGCCGGGCGGTGGCCTGCGCCGACTTCGAGCTGGCGATGGACGACGACCTCGCTGTGCCGCAGGCCCTCGCGGCCCTGCACGAGGTCGTCCGCGAGGGCAACAAGCTGCTCGCCGACGCGAACGCCGTGCCCTTGCGCGGCGTGCTCGGCTCGGTGCGCGGGATGCTGTCGGTGCTCGGGCTGGACCCGTACGACCCGCTGTGGTCCGGCGGGGGAGCCGGCGCCGGCGGCACCGAGCTCCGGGCGGCCGTCGACGCCCTCGTCGGGGTCGCCCTCGAGCAGCGGCGGGCCGCGCGGGAGCGCAGGGACTACGCGGCCGCGGACGGCATTCGTGACGCGCTCGCGACCGCGGGTATCCGGGTGGAGGACACGCCGGCCGGACCGCGCTGGACCCTCGAGGGAGAGGCCTGATGGCAGGCAACAGCAGGAGACAGGGCGCGGTGCGCAAGGCCTTCAAGGGCCGGGCGGCCTCGGGCTCCGGGGGCGCCCGCCGGCAGGGCCTCGAGGGCAAGGGCCCCACGCCGCCGGCCGACCGGCGTACCGGGCATCCCGCGGCCCGCAAGGCGGCCGCGG
>JALYMT010000279.1 GCA_030773555.1 Actinomycetota bacterium
CGGCGAGCTCGTCGTCGAGCTCGCCGAGCGCGCCGCAGCCCAGCACGCACCGACGGTCGACGGCGTGACGCTGGCCTCGCTGCACGCCGCGAAGGGGCTGGAGTGGGATGCGGTGTTCCTCGTCGGCCTGGTCGAGGGCACCCTGCCCATCACCTACGCCGAGACCCCGGAGGCGGTAGAGGAGGAGCGGCGGCTGCTCTACGTCGGGGTGACCCGCGCGCGGGAGCACCTCGCGCTGTCCTGGTCCCTGGCCCGCACGCCCGGGGGCCGAGCGGGGCGGCGGCCCTCACGCTTCCTCGACGGGCTGCGCCCGGCGAGCCAGCTACCCGCCGACCGGGGCCGCGGCAACGGTGGGCGCCGGACGCGCCCCGGCCGGGGAGTCGCTGGCTGCCGGGTGTGCGCCCGCCCCCTCGGTGCTCCCCTCGAGCGCAAGCTCGGCCGCTGCGCCGACTGCCCCGCCGACCTCGACGAGGCGCTGTACGAGCGACTGCGCGCCTGGCGCCTGGAGCGTTCCCGCGCCGACGGGGTCCCTGCCTACGTGGTGTTCACCGACGCCACGCTGACCGCGATCGCCGAGAGCCGGCCGGCCAGCGAGCGGGAGCTGGCCGCCCTTCCGGGCATCGGGCGGGCCAAGCTCGACCGCTACGCCGCCGACGTGGTGGCGCTGTGCACTGCAGGGGCCAGCGCCTGATCGGTTCACCGACGGGGTCGGTGAAGGAAAAGGCGTTGCTCGCCTCCGCCGGCTGGCCCTACCCTGCCGAGGCAGGGCAAGGACCCTGCGTCCGCACCATGACTGGCACCAGACCGTGACCGGCACCAGATCGTGACCGGCACCAGGCCGAGCAGGGACGTCGAGAGGAGGCCGCGATGAGGCACCTGATGCAGCTCGACGTGGCCTGCTCCGGTCGCCTCCGCGCAGACCGGGTCGCGCCGCGCGGGCACTGCGTGCTGCCCTCGCCGACGCGCCGCACCGGCAACGGGCCTACGGGCTCCTTCCGCTCCGCCGCCAGCTTCCGTCCCATCTCGGCGGCCGCCCTCGGCGGCCACTCGGGCTCCCGCCTCCCGGTGCCGGTCTAGCTCTCGACCGGCGCCTCCCAGGCCGCGGACCCGACGTCGGGTTCGCGGCCTTTTCGCGTTGTCCCCACCCCTCGTCCCCTTCCCCCAGCCCGACACCCACAAGGAGGTGATTCCGATGCACCGCAGCGCGACCAGTGACGGGCGGTGGGGGTCGCGGGAGCTGCCCTGCCGGCTGGGCGACCCCGAGCTGTTCTTCGCGGAGGCGCCGGCCGACGTCGAGAAGGCCAAGGCGCTGTGCCAGGCCGGCCCGGTACGCGCGGTGTGCCTCGCCGGCGCGCTGCGCCGCGGCGAGCCCTGGGGCGTCTGGGGCGGGGAGCTGATCGTCCAAGGCGTCGTCGTGCCGCGCAAGCGGCCGCGTGGACGCCCGCGCAAGTCGGAGGTCGCAGCATGACGGAAAGGAGGACTCCGATGAATCCGATGCCTGGGCAGTTCGCCCATGCCCATCTCGCGCAGCGGGTGCGGGCGGCAGAGGAGCAGGGGCGCCGGCAGCGCCTGGTGGCCGCCGCGCGGGCCCAGCGCCGGGCGGAGCGGGCCGCCCTGCGCGCCCGGCTGCTCCTGGCTCGTACGCACTAGCGGGCGCGTCCCGTCCGTCCACGCCCTCCGGCCACCTCCCGGTCAGCTGCGACGCCGACCGGGAGGTCAGGCGGACTTGCGCGCAGCCGTCTTGCCGGTGGCCTTCTTCGTCGCCGAGGCCACCTGCTGGGGTGAGCTCGCCGCCTTTGCGGGGGCCTTCTTGGCCGCCGCCTTGGTGGCAGTCGACTTGGTGGCAGCCGACTTCGCCGCGGGTGTCTTCGCGGCGGTTGCCTTGGCGACGGCTGTCTTCGCTGCGGTCTTCCGGGCCGCCGCCGGAGCTGCCGTCTTCGCGGGAGTCTTCTTCGCGGCGGTGCGCTTGCCGCCCTTCGTCGGAGAAGCAGCTTGCGCGGACTCGTCGATGCTGGCGCCGCTGTCGGAGCGGCTCTGGCGGGCCGCCTCGACGCTCGCTCGCAGGGCGGCCATCAGGTCCACGACCGTGCTCGGCGCCCCCGCGTCGCTGTCGGCCGCGCGCACCTCCCGGCCGCCGGCCTTGGCCTGGACGAGCTCCTCGAGGGCTGTGCGGTAGTCGTCGGTGTAGGCCGAGGGGTCGAAGTCCTCCGAGAGCGTCTCGATGTACGACTCCGCCATGGCGATCTCCTGGTCGCGCAGCTGCACGTCCTCGCTGGGGGCGAACGGGCGGGCGTCACGGACCTCGTCGGGCCACAGCATCGTCTGGACCAGCAGGGTGTCCTCGCGTGGCCGCAGGACGGCGAGGGACTCCCGATTGCGCAGCGCGACCTTGACCAGGGCGATGCGCCCCGAGCGCTCCAGCGCCCGCCGGAGCAGCAGGTAAGGCTTCACACCGGCACCGTCAGCGGAGAGGTAGTAGCCCTTGGCGAGGTACAACCCGTCGATCTGCTCCGCCGGCACGAACTGCAGCACCTCGATGGTGTGGCGGGTGGGCAGCGGCAGCGCCTCGAAGTCCGCGTCGCTGAGCACCACGACGTCGCCGTCAGGCAGCTCGAAGCCCTTGCCGATGTCGGAGTACGCCACCTCCTCGCCGTCGACCGAGCACACCCGGCGGTAGCGGATGCGGCCGCCGTCGGCCTCGTGCACCTGGCGGAAGGAGACCCCCTTCTCCTCGGTCGCGCTGTAGAGCTTGACCGGGATGGAGACCAACCCGAAGGAGACCGTGCCCTTCCAGATGGCGTGCATGATCCTTGCAGGTTGCCCGGCGTCCCCAGGAGGGAAACCCGGGCGGGGCACGGCTGGACGAGGAGGACCGGATGGCCCAGCGCCGTACGACGGTGGAGGTCTCCGGCCGCCAGCTCGTGCTGTCGAATCTCGACAAGGTTCTCTATCCGGCGAGCGGCTTCACCAAGGGTGAGGTGATCGACTACTACGCCCGGATCTCGACGGTCCTGCTGCCGCACCTCGCCGGCCGCGCGCTGACCCGCAAGCGCTATCCGGACGGCGTCGAGGGGCCGTCGTTCTTCGAGAAGAACGCGCCGGTGCACACCCCCCCGTGGGTGCGCACCGCCCGGCTACCCACCCCCGGCAGCACGAGGGGTCGCGAGGAGATCGACTTCGTGGTGGTCGACGAGCTGGCGGCACTGGTCTGGCTGGCGAACCTCGCCGCGCTCGAGCTGCACGTCCCGCAGTGGCGCGTCGACGCCGCCGGGCGCGCGCTCGACGCCGACCTGCTCGTCTTCGACCTCGACCCGGGACCGCCGGCCAGCATCGTGGAGTGCTGCGAGGTCGCCTGCCTGCTGCGCGCCGCCCTGGCCGAGGACGGCCTCGACGCCTGGGCCAAGACCTCCGGCTCCAAGGGGCTCCAGCTCTACGTCCCGCTGGAGCCGATCTCGTCGGAGCAGACCTCCGCGTACGCGAAGCAGCTGGCCCAGCGGTTGGAGAGCGCGCACCCCGAGCTGGTGGTGCACCGGATGACCCGGGCGTTGCGGCCGGGCAAGGTGTTGATCGACTGGAGCCAGAACAACGCGGCGAAGACCACCGTGGCGCCGTACTCCCTGCGAGCCCGGGCGCTGCCGTCGGTGTCGGCACCCGTGGACTGGCCGGAGGTGGAGCGCTGCGAGCGACCCGAGGACCTCCTGTTCCTGGCCCCCGACGTCCTCGACCGCGTGACCACGGCCGGGGACCTCTTCGCGCCCCTGCTCTTGACGCGTCGACGCCTGCCGGAGTGATGACGAGCGCGGCACGAGCTGGGATTCAGGCGGCAGGCCCGACGAAGCCCGGCAGCCACTGCTCGATCTCCGACCGGAACGGCGCCGACGCGTCCAGCTGGCACAGGACCCCGACCCCGCCGAGCCACACCCGGTGGATCAGCAGGTACGTCGGCGGCAGGTTGATCTTCATGCCGATCCGGAAGCCCTGCTGGCGTGGGTCGGCCACCCGCGTGAACTGCTCCCGCAGCCACTCCCGGGTGAAGTGGAACCGGGCCACCGACGCGGGCTCGAGGAACGGGGCGAGGTAGTCGAGCAGGTCCTGCGGGTCCAGGTCGACGCCTGCTCGCAGGAAGCCCTCCGCCCGCAGCCCCTCGGACACCTCGTCGGCGCCGCCGCGCATGGCGATGCGGATGAGCCGGCCGATTGCGGGGGGCAGACCTTCCGGCAGCCGCGCGACCGCGCCGAAGTCCAGCACCCCCAGGCGGCCGTCGGGAGTGAGCCGGTAGTTGCCGGGGTGGGGGTCGGCGTGCAGCAGACCGGCCCGCGCGGGCCCCGAGAACAGGAAGCGCACGTAGAGCAAGCCGGCGCGGTCGCGCTGCTCCGGTGTCCCCTCCGCGATCAGCACCGAGAGCGGGACGCCCGCCAGCCACTCCGAGACGAGGACGCGGTCCGCCGCTGCCACCACCCGCGGCACCGCGTACTCCGGGTCCTCGGCGTAGGCCGCCGCGAAGTCCTCCTGCGCCTGCGCCTCCAGGCCGTAGTCGAGCTCCTCCGCGAGGCGCTCGCGCAGCTCGGCGAGCAGGGTGCGGACGTCGAGCGCCGGCGTGAGGCTGCCGAGCACGCGGCTCAGCCGAGCAAGCGTGTCGAGGTCGCCCACGAGCGCGTCGGCGGCGCCCGGATACTGCACCTTGACGGCCACCTCGCGACCGTCGCGCCACACGCCGCGGTGGACCTGCCCGATGGAGGCCGCGGCCGCCGGCGAGTCGTCGAAGCTGCGGAAGCGGCTGCGCCAGTCGGGGCCGAGCTGGTCGGCCAGCACGGCGTGGACGGTTGCGGTGGGCATCGCCGGTGCGGCGTCCTGCAGGCGCGTCAGGGTGGCGCGGTAGGGCCCGGCGACGTCCTCGGGCAACGCCGCCTCGAGGATCGACATCGCCTGGCCGACCTTCATCGCCCCGCCCTTGAGCTCGCCGAGCACGCGGAAGAGCTGTGCAGCGGTACGCGCTTGCACCTCGGCGGCGACTACCTCCGCGGAGTGGCCACCCAACCGGCGCCCGAGGCCCAGCGTGGCGCGACCTGCATAGCCGAGGGGGAGGCCGGCGAGCTTCGCGGTCCTGGTCACGGCGCGGCGGGGAACATCAGACATGGCGGATCGATTGTCGCCCGTGCGCCGGCTTTTCGCACGGAATGTCTCGACCCGGTCGATGGGGTGGTCTGCCGCGGCTACCCGCCAAGGCTTGTTCAGGCCGGTGCTTCGTCGCGCGACCACCGGCAACCGCACAGCGGATGCGCCTGCCATGAGCGTCGTCGGACGGTGCCGTCGTGCTGCGCGATCTCGATGGTCCCGTCGACGGCAGGCGGTGCCGCATCACCGTCGATGTAGGCCAGAACCTGCAGCGCTGTGTGCGCCGCAACGGCGGTGGCGAGTACGACGTCGCACGGCGCGACGCGCGCGGTGCCGCCCGTCGTCAGCTGGGCTGCCATGCTCGGCCACGCGCGGTCTCGCTCGGCGCGATAGAGGTCGTGGCAGCGAGCGCATGACGACTCCCCCGGCAACACGAGCGGCCCCACGATGCCGGTTCCTTCGCGTACGGTGGCGAACAGGTGAGGGACCCCGCGGCGGAGCAGGTCGTCGGCCACACCGGCGGCGAGGAACTCGGTCGCGGTGAGGACGGCAAGATCAGGTTCTGCACAGCCGCGCGGCAGTCCGATGCGGACCGAGGCTGCCGCCGCGCGGGCGCCTCTGGCGGCACCATCCTGACGCCGCGCACCCACATCGTCCGCCGACAGCCCCCCGGGGGAGATGTCGCCGGGCTGCGTCAAGACTTCGTCTTGCGTGAGCAGGGAGCCGACGCCGGCGGCTGCGAGCAGCGACGTCAGCGGTGCGCCGACGCGACCCGTTCCGCGCACCGCCACGACTGCAGACTGCCGGCGGGTGAGGATCTCAATGCCCGCGTCGCTGTCGCGCCGGACCAGCGATGCCGCAGCCAG
>JALYMT010000280.1 GCA_030773555.1 Actinomycetota bacterium
TTCCAGTAGCTCATCACCAGGGTGGGCGCGCCCGTCGCGGCGACCGCGGCCACCGTCTGCAGGACGTCGGCGATGGTGGTGCCGGCGCGCAGGGCGGCGTCGACGGCCTCCTGGATGGTGACGCCCTCCATGACCGGGTCGGAGTAGGGCAGCCCGACCTCGACGACGTCGACGCCGTGCTCGACCATCGCGCGCAGTGCGGCGAGCGCGCCGTCGACGCTGGGGTAGCCGGCGGGGAGGTAGCCAACGAGCAGCGCCCGGCCCTCGGCCCGGGCCCGGGCGAAGGCGTCGGCGAGCGGGTCGCTCACCAGCCCTCCCCCGTGCCCTCGTCGACCGGGGTCTCCACCCGGGCCTCCGCGGCCTCGACGATCTCCTCGTCGCTGAGCACGTCGAACCACCGCGCGGCGGTGTCGACGTCCTTGTCGCCGCGTCCGGAGAGGTTGACGAGCACGAGGCCGTCGGGGCCGAGCTCGCGACCGACCCGCAACGCCCCGGCGAGGGCGTGCGCGCTCTCGATCGCCGGGATGATCCCCTCCGTACGGCACAGCAGGCGGAACGCCTCCATGGCCTCCGCATCCGTGACGGGCTGGTAGGTGGCCCGGCCGGAGTCGTGCAGGTACGCGTGCTCCGGTCCCACCCCGGGATAGTCCAGGCCCGCGCTGATGGAGTGGCTCTCGACGGTCTGCCCGTCAGCGTCCTGCAGCAGGTAGGAGCGGGAGCCGTGGAGCACGCCCACCGCCCCGCCGTTGATGGTCGCCGCGTGCCGGCTCGTCTCGATCCCGTCCCCGCCGGCCTCGAACCCGTAGAGGCGCACCCCCGGGTCGTCGAGGAACGCGGTGAAGATGCCGATCGCGTTGGACCCCCCGCCGACGCAGGCGGCCACCGCGTCGGGCAACCGGCCGTGCCGCTCGAGCACCTGGGCGCGCGCCTCGTCGCCGATGACCCGGTGGAAGTCGCGGACCATGGCGGGGAACGGGTGCGGACCGGCGACCGTGCCGAACAGGTAGTGGGTGGAGTCGACGTTGCTGACCCAGTCGCGGAACGCCTCGTTGATCGCGTCCTTGAGGGTGCGGCTGCCCGTGCCCACCGGCACGACCTCGGCGCCGAGCAGCCGCATCCGGGCGACGTTGAGGGCCTGCCGGCGGGTGTCCTCCTCGCCCATGTAGATCACGGACTCGAGGTCGAGGAGCGCTGCGGCCGTCGCGGTGGCCACGCCGTGCTGGCCCGCGCCGGTCTCGGCGATCACCCGCGTCTTGCCCATCCGCCGGGTCAGCAGCGCCTGGCCGAGGACGTTGTTGATCTTGTGGGAGCCGGTGTGGTTGAGGTCCTCGCGCTTGAGCAGCACGGTCGCGCTGCCGGCGGACGCGGCGAAGTCCCGCGCCTCGCTGATCGGCGTCGGCCGGCCGCTGTAGTCGTGCAGCAGCCGGGCGAGCTCGGCGCCGAAGGCCGGGTCGGCGCGCGCGTCCTCGTACGCCGCCGTAATCTCGTCGAGCGCGGCCATCAGCGCCTCGGGCACGAACCGCCCGCCGAAGCGGCCGTAGTGCCCGAGCCGGTCGGGCAGGGCTGTCGCGGGAGTCGTCGCGGGGGTCGTCGTGGTCATGGGCGGGCCTGCCGGAGCGCGGGATGGGAGCCGGCGGCGACGAGATCGGCCACCGCGGCGCGCGGGTCCTTGCCGGTCACCAGCGTCTCGCCGACCAGCACCGCGCCAGCGCCGGCGCGGGCGTAATCGATCACGTCGTGCGGTCCGCGGACCCCGGACTCGGCGATGCGGACAATGCCCTCGGGCACCAGCGGCGCGAGCCGGGCGAAGGTGGCACGATCGACCTGCAGCGTGCGCAGGTCGCGCGCGTTCACCCCGATGACGCGGGCGCCGGCGTCGACGGCACGCTGCACCTCCTCGGCGGTGTGCACCTCGATGAGCGGGGTCAGCCCCAGCGAGTGGGCCCGCTCGATCAGGGAGACGAGCGCGTTCTGCTCGAGGGCGACGACCAGCAGCAGGGCGACGTCGGCGCCGTGGGCGCGGGTCTCCCACAGCTGGTAGCTGGTGAGGATGAAGTCCTTGCGCAGCAGGGGCACGTCGACGGCGGCGCGCACCGCGTCGAGATCGTCGAGGCTGCCGCCGAAGCGCCGTCCCTCGGTGAGCACGCTGATCATGCACGCACCCCCGCGCTCGTAGTCCAGGGCCAGCGCGGCGGGGTCGGTGATGGTGGCCAGCGGACCGCGGGAGGGGCTGGAACGCTTCACCTCGGCGATGATGCGCACCCCGCCCGAGCGCAGCACCGGCAGCACGGGCCGGGCCTCGGGGGCGCGTCCGACCCGCTCCTTGAGCACGTCGATGGGGACGCGTTCCTGGCGTTCGGCGAGGTCGGCGCGCACGCCGGCCAGGATGTCGTCGAGCACGCTCACGCCGGCGAATCCCCCCGCAAGCTCCCGGTCGGCACGCGACCAGCGTAGCGGGGGGCTGCCCGGGCCCCGCCCGTACCCATCCCGGGCCGCCCGCCCGCCGACTAGGGCGCCAGCGCAACGCCGAGGGGGAGGTTGCGTACCAGCCAGAAGGCGAGCACGACTCCCAGCAGCGCACGGATCGCGGCGACCGGGGTCGGGCGGCTCCGTCGCCGGCCCCGGTGGCCTGCGCTGCGCCACAGCCAGCGCGCCCAGCCGCCGGCGACCATGGGCAGCGCCACCAGGACCAGGAGCGCGTTGCGGTCGACGGCTTCGCCCAGCCGACCGTGGGCGAGCGCGTGCAGCCCGCGCAGCGATCCGCTGACCGGGCAGTACCACCCGGTCAGCGAGAGAAAGGGGCAGGTGGGGTAGTGCCCGGGCACCTTCGGATCCACGGCGGCCACCAGGGCCAGGGCGGCCGCCGCGGCGATCCCCACGGCGACCGGTCCCGCGAGAGCTGCCCCCGACCGGGACGTCGGCCGGGCGCCCGTCACCATGTCAGGCGCTGCCCGTCGCCGCACCCAGCAGGCCCAGCAGCATCGCGATCGCGAACAACAGGACCCCGGACGCCGCGCTCGCGATGGCGAAGGTCCGCGCCTTGCGGGAGCTGTCGCGCGCACCCTCGACGTCGCCCGACTCCCACTTCCCGTTGACCCGGCTGGCAAAGACGATGGCCGCGATGCCCAGCGGCAGGCAGCACAGCACGGTCGACAGGATCGCCCACACCAGGTACGTGGGGGGCGCCTCTCCGGGAGCGCCGCAGCCCGGAGCGCCGTAGCCCGGAGCGGCGCCGTACGGCTGCTACCCGTACGACGGCTGCTGCCCGTACGACGGCTGCTGGCCGTACGACGGCTGCTGCCCGTAGCCGTACGAGGGCTGGTCCCAGGGCGCCGAGCCTTGATCCCGGCGGGGAGGCTCCTCCGGACCGGAGGCTCCCCGCTGTCCCTCGGGGGGAGCGCTGCTCATGAAAGCGCATCCTCTCGTCGTTGCGAAGGGCTCGGCCTCCGGGCGCGGAGCTGTCAGCCGTTCCGCGGTCACGTGACCGCGGAAC
>JALYMT010000281.1 GCA_030773555.1 Actinomycetota bacterium
GACGAGGAGCGTGCCGGTCGCGGGGACGACAACGGCGGTCGCGGCCGCGACGACGACCGCGATCGTGGCGGCGACGACAGCGGCAAGGACGACGACCGCGATCGTGGCGGCGACGACAGCGGCAAGGACGACGAGCGCAATCGCGGCGGCGACGACAGCGGCAAGGACGACGAGCGCAATCGCGGCGGCGACGACAGCGGCAAGGACGACGAGCGCAATCGCGGCAGCGACGACAGCGGCAAGGACGGCGACCGCAATCGCGGCAGCGGCGACAGCGACGACCGCGGCTGACGGCGACGGGAGCCGTCAGCGGGGGAGCAAGGACAGGACCTCGCGGTCGGACAGCTGCGGAAACCGGTCGTACCACCGGCCGACGGACCCGAACGTCTCCGGTTCGGGGAGATGCACCACGACGATGTCGTCTGCCTCGCCGCGGAGCAGGCGCACGGTGTCCGGAGGTGCCACCGGCACCGCCAGTACGGTGCGCCTGGGGCCGGCCTCGCGGATGGCTCGCAGGGCCGCCAGGGCGGTGCCGCCCGTCGCCAGCCCGTCGTCGACGACGACGACGTCGGCCCCGCCCAGCGGTGGCAGGGGACGCCCGCCGCGATAGGTGTGGACGCGCCGCTCCAGTTCGGTGCGCTCGCCCGCGATCACGTCCTCGATATCGGCCGCGGTGAGATCCAGGGCCTCAAGGAGACGCAGGTCGAGCACCGGCTCCCCGCCCTCCGCAATCGCGCCCACCCCCAGCTCGGGCTGACCGGGCGCGCCGATCTTGCGGGCCACGAGCACGTCGACGGGGACGTGTCCCCCGCCGGCCCGGCGCAGGCGGCGGGCCACCTCCGTGGCGACCGGCACCCCCCCGCGCGGCAACGCCAGCAGGACCGGCCGGGCCAGGTCCAGGCCGAGCACCGCCCCCCCGAGCAGGCGCCCCGCCGCTCGTCGGTCCCGGAACGGCGGTCTCACCTCAGCGCCCCTGCCGACCCGAGACCGAGGAGGACAACGGCCTAAAGGCGGGGAGGCGCGGGGGCAGTGGCGCCCGCTTCCGGCAGCTCGATGGTGACGCTAGGCGGCAGGGCGCGCGCCCGCTTCAGGCTCACGGCCTCCGCCTCCGCCTCCGCGGCCCGCCGCAGCGCGGCGTCGCGCCGCGCCTCCTGCACCACGTGCGCGGGCCAGATGCGGTCGGCTGCGGCGTTGAGCGCCGCGCCGATCAGCACCGCGATGGCGAGGCCGTAGAGCCAGATCATCACGACGATCGGCGTGGACAGCGGGCCGTAGATCGAGGTCCCGTCGACCGAGGCCGCGATGACCCAGCGCAGCAGGTAGCTGAAGAGCACCCACAGCGCCAGGGCGAGCGCGGCACCAGGCAGCGCACGCCGCCATTGGGTCCGCACCGGGATGCTCACGTGATAGAGCACCGCGAGGGACGGCACGGCGAGCAGCACCACGACGGGCCAGTACAGGACGTCGACGAGGGAGTCGACCTCGGTGGGCAGGACGGTCCGGACGAGTCCGGGGCCGGCCAGCACGAGCGGCACGAAGACCGCGCCCAGCACGAGGCCGAGGACGTAGAGCCCGAACGTCATCGCCCGCTGGCGCACGATGCCGCGGCGGCCGCCGAGCCCGTACATGATGGAGATGGTGTCCACGAAGACGTTGACCGCGCGCGAGCCCGACCACAGCGAGAGCAGGAAGCCCAGCGAGACGACGTCGGGGCGGGCACGCCCGAGCACGTCGTCCAGCGTCGGTGCGATCGTGTCGCGGACGATCTCCGGGGTGAGGGCCTCGCCGGCCAGCCGGATGATCTCGTCGCGCACGCCCGTCACGCTCGCCGAGCCGATCAGACTCGGGAAGTAGCCGAGGGCACCGAAGAGCCCCAGCACCAGCGGAGGCAGCGAGAGCAGCGCGAAGAAGCCGGCCTCGGCGGCCAGCCCGGTGACTCGGTAGCGGAAGCAGGTGGCCACGGTGTCACGGACCAGCCGCCAGCCGGCGTAGGGCCGCCGGCTGGCCACGGCGTGGGAGCCGAGGACCTGCGAATCGGAGAGACTCCGGCCGGGCGCCGCCATTCCCCCACGGTAACCGCAGCGGCGAGCTCGGCGTGCCAACGAGGGCCTCATCGCGGGCCGTCGAGCCAGGGAGCGACCCGTTCGGGCGTACCCGCGTGTCAGGGGCCCCCCGGTTGCAGGAAGAATGGAGCCCGCCCGCGCAGCCGCACCCGGAGGAATTCGCACCGCATGGAGATCTGGCCCGGCACCGCCTATCCGCTGGGCGCGACGTTCGACGGGGCCGGGACGAACCTGGCGGTGTTCTCGGAAGTGGCCGACCGCGTGGAGCTGTGCCTCTTCGACGACGCCGGCGAGGGCGCGCTGCGCGAGACCCGGGTGGAGCTGCCCGAGGTCGACGGGCACGTGTGGCACGGCTACCTCCCCCGCATCTCCCCCGGACAGCGCTACGGCTTCCGGGTCCACGGCCCGCACGCCCCTCAGCACGGGCTGCGGTGCAATTCCGCGAAGCTGCTGCTCGACCCGTACGCGAAGGCGGTGGAGGGTCAGGTCGACTGGAGCGAGGCGCTCTTCGACTACCGGTTCGCCAACCCCGAGCAGGTCAACACCCTCGACAGCGGTCCGCACATGATGAAGTCCGTCGTCACCAACCCGTACTTCGACTGGCGTGACGACCGGCATCCGCGCACCCCGTACTCCGAGACCGTGATCTACGAGGCGCACGTCAAGGGCCTCACGGTCCTGCACCCCGACATCCCGCCGGAGATCCGCGGGACGTACGCCGGGCTCGGGCACCCCGCGATGATTGAGCATCTGACGAAGCTCGGGGTGACGGCGGTCGAGCTCATGCCCGTGCACCAGTTCCTGCAGGACCACCACCTGCAGGAACGCGGGCTGGCCAACTACTGGGGCTACAACACCATCGGCTTCTTCGCCCCGCAGAACTCGTACGCCGCCTCTGGGCAGCGCGGCGAGCAGGTGCTGGAGTTCAAGGCGATGGTCCGCGCGCTGCACGAGGCGGGCATCGAGGTCATCCTCGACGTGGTCTACAACCACACCGCCGAGGGCAACCACCTCGGCCCGACGCTGTGCTTCCGCGGCCTCGACAACGCCGCGTACTACCGCCTCGTCGACGGCGACCGGCGCTACTACATGGACACCACGGGTACGGGCAACAGCCTGCTGATGCGCAGCCCGCACGTGCTGCAGATGATCATGGATTCGCTGCGGTACTGGGTCATCGAGATGCACGTCGACGGCTTCCGCTTCGACCTGGCCTCCACCCTCGCCCGGCAGTTCCACGAGGTCGACCGGCTCTCCGCGTTCTTCGACCTCGTGCAGCAGGATCCCGTCGTCTCCCAGGTCAAGCTGATCGCCGAGCCCTGGGACGTCGGCGACGGGGGCTACCAGGTCGGCAACTTCCCGCCGCTGTGGACCGAGTGGAACGGCAAGTACCGCGACACGGTGCGCGACTTCTGGCGGGGGGAGCCGGCGACGCTGGCGGAGTTTGCCTCGCGGCTCACCGGCTCCAGCGACCTCTACCAGGACGACGGCCGCCGGCCCATCGCCTCGATCAACTTCGTCACCGCCCACGACGGGTTCACGCTCAGCGACCTGGTCTCGTACAACGAGAAGCGCAACGCCGCCAACGGCGAGGGCAACCGTGACGGCGAGAGCCACAACCGCTCCTGGAACTGCGGCGTGGAGGGCGAGACCGACGACCTCGACGTGCTCGCGCTGCGCGAGAAGCAGAAGCGCAGCTTCCTCGCCACCCTGTTCCTGTCGCAGGGGGTGCCGATGCTGCTCCACGGCGACGAGCTGGGGCGCACCCAGCGCGGCAACAACAACGCCTACTGCCAGGACAACGAGATCGCCTGGCTCGACTGGCAGGCGGCGCGCGAGAACTGGTCGCTGCTGGAGTTCACCCAGCAGCTCTCCCGGCTACGCCGGGCGCATCCGGTGTTTCGGCGCCGGCGCTTCTTCAAGGGTCGCCCGGTGCGGGGGCGCGGCGGCGCGGTCAGCGACATCGCCTGGTTCACCCCCGGCGGAACCGAGATGGCCGACGACGACTGGCACCTCGGGTTCGCCCGCGCCGTGGGCGTCTTCCTCAACGGGGACGCCATCTCCGAGCCGGGCCCGCGGGGCCAGCGGGTGGTCGACGACTCCTTTCTGCTGCTGTTCAACGCCTCGACGATCGACCTGCCGTTCACCATGCCCGGTGACGACTACGGCTGGGCCTGGCAGGTGATGGTCGACAGCGCCGCGACCTACGTGGAGGACCGCCCGCTGCTGAAGGCAGGCGCGGTGCTGGACGTCGAGACCCACTCGGTGCAGGTGCTGCGCCGGGAGCGGTGATCTGCACCGCTCCCGGCGCCATGGCGTAAACGCCGGAGGTCGTCGGCGTCAGCTCGAGGTCTGGCGGGCCTGGCCCTCGGTGAGGTCGATGTCGGCCCCGCCAGCCGCCTCGTCGGGCGTGGAGTCGCTGACCGTCGAGCTGGTCACGACCTTGGGCGCGCTGACGGCCGAGCTCTGGCCCCGCCCGACGTTGATGCGCCGGGGCTGCGCCTGCTGCGCCACCGGGATGGTCAGGTGCAGCACGCCGTCGCGGTAGTCGGCCTGCAGGTTCTCCTGGTCGACGCCCTCGCCGAGCATGAGCTGGCGGGTGAACTGCCCCTGCGGCCGCTCGGCGAGCAGCACCTGGTCACCCTGCCCGAACTGCTGGGCCCGCTCGGCGCGGATGGTCACCACCCCGCGCTCCACGGTCAGCTCGACGCTGTCGGGGTTCACCCCTGGCAGGTCGAGGGCGACGTGATACTCCTGGCCGGCGCGCCACACGTCCATCGGCATCGATGCCGGGGTGCGGGTGCCGGACATGAGCTGGTTGGTGAGCCGGTCGATCTCCCGGAAGGGGTCCCGGAAGGGATCGAAACGCAGCATCGACATGAGCGTCCTCCTCTCCACGAGTGCCGTTCTCCGAAGGTGGAGATGGATCGCGAATTTCCCGGTTGCCGAGAGGTCAAACGAGGGGAGTCGGTCCTCCGAAACGTCAACCGACGGGAGGTCGACAGTGGTGGAGATCAGTACGACGGTCTGGCTCGTCACGATCGGCCTGATCGTCGGGCTGCTGACGCTCGACCTCGCGCTCGCGGCGCGGCCGCACGCCGTCGGCTTCCGCGAAGCCGTGGCCTGGTCGGTGTTCTACATCGCCGTCGCCGTGGTCTTCGGCGTCGTCTTCGGCAGCTGGGCCGGCGGGGAGTACGGCACCCAGTACTTCGCCGGCTACATCGTCGAGAAGAGCCTGTCCGTCGACAACCTCTTCGTCTTCGTGATCATCCTGTCGACCTTTGCGGTGCCCGAGCAGCACCAGCACAAGGTGCTGACGTTCGGCATCATCGCCGCGCTCGTCATGCGGGCCATCTTCATCGCGCTCGGGGCGGTGCTGCTCGAGCTCTTCTCCTTCATGTTCCTCGTCTTCGGGGTGCTGCTCATCTGGACGGCGGTGCAGCTCTTCCGCCACCGCGACGAGGATCCCGATGTGCAGGACAACGGCCTGATCCGGCTCGCCCGCCGCGCCCTGCCCGTGACGGAACGACTACGTCGACGGCAAGCTCGTGACCCGGCTCGACGGCCGGCGCGTGGCCACCCCGCTGTTCCTCGTGCTCCTCGCCATCGGGAGCACGGACCTGCTCTTCGCCCTGGACTCCATTCCGGCGGTGTTCGGCGTCACCGAGGAGCCCTACATCGTCTTCGCCGCCAACGCCTTCGCCCTGATCGGCCTGCGGGCGCTGTACTTCCTCGTCAAGGGCCTGCTCGACCGGCTGGTCTACCTGTCCACCGGGTTGGCGCTGATCCTCGCGTTCATCGGGATCAAGCTGGTGCTGCACTGGGGCCACACCGTCAACGCCCGGGTGCCGGAGATCTCGACCAGCCTCTCCCTCGCCGTCATCGTGCTGGTGCTCCTCGTCACTACGGTGGCGAGCGTGGTCAAGGTCCGGCGTGACCCCGCCGCCCGGGCTCACGCGGGGTCGCTGCGCCAGCACGAGCCCCAGCCCGCGAGGCAGCGGCCCGTCGGCTGAGCCGCCCGGGTCAGGAGGCCTGGGGTGCTGTCGCGCAGCAGGCGCCCGCGCAGCTGCAGCCGTCACTTGTCGTGCCCTCGCCCGCGGGCGGGCCGGGCGGGGCGCAGCAGCCCTCCCCGCGCCACGCCTGCAGGCCCTCCCGGGCGGCGACGGCGGCGATGACCAGCCCGGCGATCGGGTCGGCCCAGGACCAGCCCAAGGTGGCGTTGACGACCAGCCCGGCCAGCAGCACCGCCGACAGGTAGCTGCACAGCAGCGTCTGGGTGCCGTCGGCGGCCACCGCGGCGGAGCCCAGACGTCGGCCGGTGCGCCGCTGCGCCACCGACAGCACCGGCATCACCGCCAGGGAGGCCACCGCCAGGCCGATGCCCACCGGCGAGACCTGCAGCTCGGCGTCGCCGAGCAGCGCCCGCACCGACTCCACCGCGACATAGCCGGCCAGGGCGACGAAGGACAAGGCGATCAGCCGCAGCGCTCGGCGCTCGCGGGACTCGGGCAGGGGGTGACGAAACTGCCACAGGATGACCAGGCCGCTGCAGACCTCCACCCCGGAGTCCAGCCCGAACCCGATCAGAGCCACCGAACCGGCAAGCACCCCGGCGGTGATGGCGACCACGGCCTCGACCGCGTTGTACGCGACGCTCGCCACGGCGAGCAGCTGCGCCCGCCGGCCGAGCCGGACC
>JALYMT010000282.1 GCA_030773555.1 Actinomycetota bacterium
TCTCCGACGTGGCCCCGGCCGCACCGCACAACGTGGCCAACGCCCTCGCCGCCGCCGCGCTGGCCCGGGCGTACGGGGTGGTGCCCGCCGCCGTGCGCGCCGGCCTGCGCGCCTTCCGCCCCGACGCCCACCGCATCGCCCTGGTGGCCACCATCGACGGGGTCGACTACGTCGACGACTCCAAGGCCACGAACGCGCACGCCGCCGCGGCGTCGCTGCGCGCGTTCCCGTCGGTCGTGTGGATCGCCGGGGGCCTGGCCAAGGGCGCCGTCTTCGACGAGCTCGTCACCGGGGCGCGCGACCGGTTGCGAGGAGCGGTGCTGCTCGGGCAGGACCACGCGGTCATCCGCGAGGCGCTGGCGCGACACGCCCCCGAGGTCCCCGTGCTCGACGTCGGCGGCCCCGAGACTGGCCCCGGCGACGGCACCGGCACCGGCGACGGCACCGGCACCGGCACCGGCTACGGAGGAGGCGACGTCATGGACGCCGTGGTGCGCGGCGCCGCCACCCTGGCCCGCGCCGGCGACACGGTGCTGCTGGCGCCCGCCTGCGCGTCGATGGACCAGTTCGTCAGCTACGCCGCCCGCGGCGAGGCCTTCGCGGCCGCGGTGGCCCGCCTCGCCCGGGAGCACGCTCCTGCCCTGGGGCGCTGAGCCATGGCCGGCACGCCGCTTCTCGAGAGTCCCGCTGACGAGCTGCGCGAGACCCTGCGCCGGGTGCTGGACCGCCCGCTGACCTCCTACTACCTGGTGCTGGGCGCCACCGCCATGCTGCTGATGCTCGGGCTGGTCATGGTGCTCTCGGCCTCCAGCGTCGACTCCTACCGGCGCTCGGGGTCCTCCTTCGCGGTCTTCGAGAAGCAGGCGCTGTGGTTCGCCGTCGGCCTGCCGCTGCTGTGGCTGGCCGCCCGGCTGCCGACGCGGGCCTACCGGGTGCTGGCCTATCCGGCGCTGGCCGGCTGTCTCGGGCTGCTCGCCCTGGTGCCCCTGGTCGGCGTGGAGGTCAACGGCAACACCAACTGGCTCGACCTGGGCGGGCCCTTCCGCGTCCAGCCCTCGGAGCCGGCGAAGCTCGCGCTGGTGATCTGGGGAGCCGACCTGCTCGCGCGCAAGCACCGGCTGCTCGACGAGTGGCAGCACCTGCTGGTGCCGCTGCTGCCCGTCGGCGGGGTGCTGGTGGGGCTCGTGCTGCTCGGGTCCGACCTCGGCACCGCGCTCGTGCTCATGGTCATCCTGCTGGGCCTGCTCTTCTTCGCGGGGGCGCCGCTGCGGCTGTTCGCCGGGGTGCTCGCCTGCGGCGCGGTGCTCGCCGCCGCCCTGGCCCGCACCTCCGAGAACCGCCTCGAGCGCATCACGAGCTGGTGGGGGAGCTCCGGCGACACCGCCCTGTCCTGGTCGTACCAGGCGACCCACGGCAAGTACGCCCTCGCCAGCGGCGGCTGGTGGGGTCTCGGGCTCGGCGCCAGCCGGGAGAAGTGGGGCGGGCTGCCTGAGGCGCACAACGACTTCATCTTCGCCGTCCTCGGCGAGGAGCTCGGGCTGGTCGGCACCCTGGCCGTCCTCGCGTTGTTCGGCGGCCTCGGATACGCCGGGCTGCGCATCGCGGCCCGCAGCACCGACGGATTCGTCCGGCTCGCCGCCGCCGGTGTCACCACCTGGATCATCTTCCAGACCCTCGTGAACGTCGGCGCCGTACTGGGGATCCTGCCGGTCATCGGCATCCCGCTGCCGCTGGTGTCGTACGGGGGTTCCGCGCTGCTGCCGACCATGCTCGCGCTCGGGATGCTGCTGGCCTTCGCCCGGCGCGAGCCGGGGGCCGCCGAGGCGCTCGCCGAGCGCGGGCCCGGCCGGGTCGCGAGGGCGCTGCTGCGGGTGCCCGCGGCCGCGCGGGCGAGACGAGCGTCGCGAAGAAGGGCGAGTTCCCCGCCCCGGCGGGGTAGGAGGGCGGTCCGATGACCTCAGTCGTGCTCGCAGGTGGTGGCACCGCCGGTCACATCGAGCCTGCCCTCGCCCTCGCCGACGCGCTGCGGCGCAGCGACCCCACGACGCGGATCGTCGCGCTCGGGACCGCCCGCGGCCTGGAGACCCGCCTGGTGCCCGCCCGCGGCTACGAGCTTGCGCTCATCCCGCCCGTGCCCGTGCCGCGGCGGCTCACCCCCGAGCTGCTCGCGCTGCCCGGCCGGCTGCGCTCGGCCGTCGTCGAGACCGGCGCCGTCCTCGACCGGGTCGGCGCCGACGTCGTGGTCGGCTTCGGCGGCTACGTCGCCGCGCCCGCCTACCTCGCCGCCTGGCGCTCCCGGGTGCCGCTGGTCGTGCACGAGGCGAACGCCCACCCCGGGCTGGCCAACCGGCTGGGCGCCCGGCTGACCCGCGAGGTCGCCGTCAGCACCCCCGACACCCGCCTGCCGCACGCGCAGTACGTCGGCCTGCCGCTGCGGCGCAGCATCGCCACCCTCGAGCGGCACCAGGTCCGCGACGAGGCGCGCGCCGCCTTCGGCCTCGACCCGGCGCTGCCGACCCTGCTGGTCTTCGGCGGCTCCCAGGGGGCGCGCCGGCTCAACGAGGCCGCGGCCGGGGCGGCGCCGGGGTTGTCGACGGCCGGCATCCAGGTGCTGCACGCCACCGGGCCCGCGCACTCCGTCGACGTCATCCGACCGCCCGGGGGCGCCCCGTACGTCACTGTGCCCTACCTCGACCGCATGGACCTCGCCTACGCCGCCGCCGACCTCGCCCTCTGCCGGGCCGGGGCGATGACGTGCGCCGAGGTCGCCGCGGTCGGCCTGCCCGTGATGTTCGTCCCCCTGCCCCACGGCAACGGGGAGCAGGAGCTCAACGCCCGCCCGCTCGTACGCGCCGCCGGCGGACTGCTCGTCCGCGACGCCGACCTGAGCTCCGCGGTGCTCGAGCAGCGCGTACGCCCGCTGCTGCTCGACCCGGCGCGGCTGGCTGCCATGTCGCGCGCGGCGAGCGGGTTGGGTCGGCGTGACGCCGACGAACGGCTCGTCGCGATGGTGGTGGCGGCGGCGAAGGAGGGTGCCGACGGCGGCGTCCGTACCGCCCGGAGGGGGAGACCGCGACGATGATCAGGATACCGTCGTGCGCGGACGTCCCGCCCGCGGAGGCGCTGGGGCGCGTGCACTTCGTCGGGATCGGCGGCGTGGGCATGTCGAGCCTGGCGCGCATCTACGTCGCCCGGGGCATTCCGGTCTCGGGCAGCGACGTCAAGGCCAACCGCGAGGTGGCCGCGCTCCGGGCGCTCGGGGCGCGGGTGCACCTCGGCAACGCCGCGGAGAACCTCGGTGCGGCCGACACGGTGGTCGTGTCCACCGCGATCAGGGAGACCAATCCCGAGCTGATCGAGGCCCGGCGCCGCGAGCTGCGCGTGCTGCACCGGGCGGAGGCGCTGGCCGCGACCATGGTGGGGCGGCGCTCGGTGGCCGTCGCCGGCACCCACGGCAAGACGACGACCACCTCGATGCTCACGGTCGCCCTGCAGCACTGCGGGGCGGACCCGTCGTTCGCGATCGGGGGCAGCCTCAACGAGTCAGGAGCCAACGCCCACAACGGCTCGGGCGACATCTTCGTCGCGGAGGCCGACGAGAGCGACGGCTCCTTCCTCTGCTACGCCCCGCTCGTCGCGGTCGTGACCAACGTCGAGGCCGACCACCTCGACTTCTTCCGCGACGGGGACGCGGTCGACGAGGCCTTCGTCGCGTTCGCCGACCGGGTCGTGGCCGGGGGCGTACTGGTCGCCTGCGCCGACGACCCCGGGTCGCGCCGGCTGGTCGAGCGCGCCGCTGCCGCCGGTCACGACGTGCGTACGTACGGGGAGAGCCCCGACGCCGACGTGCACGTCGTCGACCTCGAGGTGCGCGGCGCCGGGTCCCGGTTCGAGCTCATCGAGCGGGGACGGCGACGCGGCACGGTGCGGCTCTCGGTGCCCGGGCGGCACAACGCGCTGAACGCGGCCGCTGCCTTCGCCGCCGGCAGCGTGCTGGGCATGCCAGCGCTCGAGCTGCGGGAGGGGCTGGAGCTGTTCACCGGCACCCGGCGACGGTTCGAGCTCAAGGGGCAGGTCGGCGGCGTTCGCGTCTACGACGACTACGCCCACCACCCCACCGAGATCCAGGCGACGCTGCAGGCGGCCCGCGAGGTGGCCGAGGGTGGCCGGCTCGTCGTCGTCTTCCAGCCGCACCGCTACAGCCGCACCGCCGCCTTCCTACCCTCGTTCGGCGAGACACTCGGCGCGGCCGACGAGGTGGTGGTGATGGAGGTGTACGCCTCCGGTGAGGACCCGATCCCGGGTGCCAGCGGAGCCGGGGTGGCCGCCGCGGTGCCGCTGCCGCCCGCCGCCGTCGTCTACGAGCCGTCCTGGTCGGCGGTCGCCGGGCACGTTGTCGACCGGGCCAAGCCCGGCGACGTCGTGCTGACCCTCGGCGCCGGCGACGTCACGATGATCGGCCCCGAGGTGCTGCAGCTGCTCGCTCGGGAGTCGGCGGTGGCGGAGCCGGCAGTGGCGGAGCCGCGGGGGTGAGCGGACGTGACGTCCGCCGTGGCGGTCGCCCGTCCCCTGCCCGCCCTGCGGCCGCCCCCGGCGCAACCGTCATGCCGCTGGCGCGGCGCCGCAGGCCGGGCGGCAGCACCCGCCTCCTCCCGGGCCCACGCTCCGGGCGGTCCCCGCGGGCCCCACGGTCCCCACGGGGACGCAGCTCCCGCGTCCTCCGGCAGCGCCGACCGTCGCGCCGGGCGCTGCTCGTCCTCGCCCTGGTCGTCGCCGCCCTCGCCGTCGGGAGCTGGCTGCTGCTCCTGTCCGACGTGCTCGCCGTGCGTACGGTCGTCGTCGAGGGCACGCGCACGGTGCCGGAGGCCGAGGTGCGGGCTCAGCTGGGAGTCGTCGAGGACGTTCCCCTGGCCCGGGTGCCGACGGGGGAGCTCGCCGTCGCCGTCGCCGCCCTGCCCCGGGTCGCCAACGCGCGGGTCGACCGGCGCTGGCCGGGCACGCTGGCCGTCGTCGTGACCGAGCGCGTGCCGGTCGCCGTCCGCGCCGGGAGGAGCGGCTACGAGGTGCTCGATCGGGAGGGTCACGTCGTGGCGACCGCGCCCGGGCGCCCTCCCGGCGTGCCGCTGCTGCAGGCGTCCGCGTCCTCCGGGCCGGGCCTGACCGCCGGACTCGGCGTGCTCACCGCGCTGCCCCCGCCGGTGCTCGTGCTCGTCGAGTCGGTATCGGCCCCCAGCGCGAACGCGGTCGAGCTGGGGCTGCGCGCCGGCGGGAGCGTCCGATGGGGGGACGCCGAGCAGGCGACCCGCAAGGCGCGGGTGCTCGAGGTCCTGGTGCAGCGCGAGCCGCGGGCGCAGGTGTACGACGTGAGCGCCCCGGACACCCCGACCACCCGGGGCTGAGCAGAGCGCTGGGGTGGCCCAGCGGTCAGTCGCTCGGTCCGGCCAGGGAAGTCGTGGCATCGACACGCCGGTAATTCCAACGGTGTTGCTTTGGCCTGGCCGCGCCCCTAACGTTGCTCGCAACCTGAAGTTGACATAAAGATAAGCGTCTACCTCAGGGTCAGACTTCCCCGGGTCCTCAGCAGCCTTCGCCGGAGGCCGCCTTCATGGAGGGAACAGGCACCCACGTGGCAGCACCACAGAACTACCTCGCGGTCATCAAGGTCGTCGGCATCGGCGGAGGCGGCGTCAACGCCGTCAACCGCATGATCGAAGTCGGGCTCCGGGGTGTGGAGTTCATCGCGATCAACACCGATGCCCAGGCCCTCCTGATGAGCGACGCCGACGTCAAGCTCGACGTCGGCCGGGAGCTCACGCGCGGCCTCGGCGCCGGGGCCAATCCGGAGGTCGGCCGCAAGGCGGCCGAGGATCACGCCGAGGAGATCGAGGAGGTCCTCAAGGGCGCCGACATGGTCTTCGTGACCGCCGGTGAGGGTGGTGGCACGGGCACCGGGGGAGCCCCCGTCGTCGCCCGCATCGCCCGGTCCATCGGCGCCCTGACGATCGGGGTCGTGACCCGGCCCTTCACCTTCGAGGGCCGGCGGCGGGCCGTCTCCGCCGAGTCGGGCATCGACGAGCTGCGCAACGAGGTCGACACCCTCATCATCATCCCGAACGACCGGCTGCTCTCGATCTCCGACCGGCGCATCAGCATGCTCGACGCGTTCAAGCAGGCCGACCAGGTGCTGCTGCAGGGCGTCTCCGGCATCACCGACCTGATCACCACGCCGGGTCTGATCAACCTCGACTTCGCCGACGTGAAGTCGGTGATGAGCGGCGCGGGCTCGGCGCTGATGGGCATCGGCTCGGCCCGCGGTGACGACCGGGCCGTCGCCGCCGCGGAGCAGGCGATCGCCAGCCCCCTGCTGGAGGCCTCGATCGACGGCGCCCACGGCGTGCTGCTCTCGATCGCCGGCGGGTCCGACCTCGGGCTGTTCGAGATCAACGAGGCTGCCCAGCTCGTCGCCGAGGCCGCGCACCAGGAGGCCAACATCATCTTCGGCGCGGTGATCGACGACGCCCTCGGCGACGAGGTGCGGGTCACGGTCATCGCCGCCGGCTTCGACGGCGGCACCATGCGTCGGCGTGACATTGCCGCTCCCGCCGCCCAGCGCCGCGAGCCCGAGCGCGGGGGCGCCGTGCCGCCCCGGCAGGCCGGTCCGCCGCGGCCCCTGACC
>JALYMT010000283.1 GCA_030773555.1 Actinomycetota bacterium
GCCGTGACCAGTGCGGCCACGCCCGACTTCATGTCGCTGGTGCCGCGGCCCAGCACCCGGTCGCCGTCGCGCTCCGCCGACCAGGGGTCGGAGGTCCAGGAGGCCGCGTCGGCGGGCACGGTGTCGAGGTGACCGGTGAGGGTCAGCGGCGTCGCCCCGTCGCCGGAGCGAGCCACGAGCTGCTCGCGGCCCGACGCGAGCCGGCCGTCCACCCCGCGCCACGGCACCAGCGTCGGCTTGAGCCCCGCGTCCTCGAGCACCTCGGCGCAGCGCCGCGCCAGCTCACCCTCACCTTCAGCGACCGAGCGCCCCCGTACGAGCGCGGCCAGCAGGTCGAGGACGCTGCTCACCGCAGCGGGGTCCGGGCGGTCTCGCGCAGACTGAGCACGGTGAGGAAGCAGAGGACGGCACCGCTGGTGACGTACCAGAAGAAGAAGTGCGGCCTGCCGGCGTTGCCCAGTGCGGTGATGACGAGCGGCGCCGTGCCGCCGAAGGTGGCGACGGTGATGTTGTACCAGGCGCCGATGCCGATGCCCCGCACCTCGGTGGGAAACAGCTCGCTCATGATCGCCGGCGCGATCGAGGTCATCAGGGAGTAGAGCCCGAGGCCGGTGCAGTAGACGACGAGCATCCCGGTCAGGCCGGGCCGGATGAGCGCGGACAGCGGCACGACGAGGACCGCGATCGCCGCCGACCAGACCAGCAGTTGCGGCTTGCGGCCGAACCGGTCGGACAGGGCCCCCATCGGATACTGCAGGGCGACGAACAGCGCCGTGGCGATCGAGAGCGCGAGGAAGTTGTCCGTCGCCGTAACCCCACGCCGCACGGCGTACGGCGTGAGCGCCACGAAGAAGGTGTAGAAGCACAGCGTGCTCAGCAGGGTGACCCCGCAGATCTGCACGACGGCCCGGGGATGCTCGCGGATCGTGGTCAGCAGCGGGTGCTTGACTGCGGCCGCCTGCTCCTTGTGCGTCTCGAACTGCTCGGTCTCGGCAAGGCTGCGCCGCAGCCAGAAGCCGAGGATGGCGAGCGCGCCGCCGATGAGGAACGGGATCCGCCAGCCCCAGGAGGCCATGTCCTCCCGGCTCAGGGCCCGGGTCAGGAAGAACCCCATGAGCGCCGCGACCAATAGGGCCGAGCCGGTCGAGATGTAGAAGAAGGAGGAGTAGCGCCCGCGTCGCGACGGTGGCGCGATCTCCCCCAGGTACGCCGACGCGTTCGACACCTCACCGCCGAGGGAGAGCCCCTGGGCGATGCGGGCGACGAGCAGCAGGATCGGGGCGAGCCAGCCCACCTGCGCGTACGTGGGCAGGATGCCGATGAGGGCGGAACCGCCCGCCATCAGCATGATGGTCGCGAGCATCGCGAACTTGCGGCCCTTGACGTCGGCGAGGCGGCCGAGCAGGACCCCGCCGAGGGGCCGGAAGAAGAACGCCAGCGCGAAGGTCGAGGCGGTCCCGAGGAACGCCAGCGTGGGGTTCTCCCGGGAGAAGATCTGCGTGGCGAAGAAGATGCTGAACGTCCCGTAGATCGTCCAGTCGTACCACTCGACGGCGTTGCCGATGCTGGCCGCGACCAGCGTGCGGACCGGTAGCTTGTGCTCGACCTCCAGCCGGTCAGCCGAGGCGACCTGCACGTTTCTCGTGGTGTCGCTCACGGCGCTCTCCTGACAGTGGGGGCAGGAACGCGCCGAAGGGTAGCGGGCGCAGGGCTATGCGCGCCACAGATCACCCGCGCGGGTGATCACGACGTGCGGCACCACCGAGCGCGCGGAGAGTCGGGTCAGCCCGATGACCAGCTCGGCGACGTCGTCGGCGGGGATCATCTGCTGCGGCTCCAGCCGGTCGTGCATCCAGGCACTCATGTCGGTGTCGACGTAGCCCGGGGAGATCGCGGTGGCCGAGACGCCCGACGCGGACTCCTCGACGCTGAGCGACTGGCACAGCGAGATCAGGGCCGCCTTCGTGGCGCCGTAGGCGGCGAGCCCGGCTTCGGAGACGACCCCGGTGATGGACGAGAGCGCCAGGATCTTCGCACCCCGGTCGGGTTCGGACTTCGCCGCGTCGCGCAGCAGCGGCAGGCACTCCTGCACGAGCAGGAACGGCGAGCGTAGGTTGACCGCGACCTGCTTGTCGAAGCGCCGCATCGGATACTCCCCGACCGCGCCTGCCGTGCCGACGCCGGCGCTGAGCACGAGCACGTCGAGGCGGCCGAAGCGCTCCGCGTGCGCGCGGGCGAGACCGCGGACGTCGTCCTCGACGGCCAGGTCGCCGGGCACCGCGAGCGTCGGCACCCCGTACGCGCCCAGCTCGCCCGCGGTGCGCTCTAGGGCCTCGGGGTCGCGGGCGCCCAGGGTGAGTGCGTAGCCGTCGGCGGCGAGGCGGAGCGCGATCGCGCGTCCGATCCCGCGTGATCCCCCGGTGACCAGCGCGGCTCTGCCCACGGCGGGGAGCGTACGGGGTTTTCCTCGTCCCTGCTGGGGAGGAGGCGGGGCATGACGGTGCCAACCATGGACGAGGTCTCCGACTGGATAGGGCTGCCCGTACGCGACTCCGCGGGGCTCGAGCTGGGACGCTGCGACCGGCTCTACGCCGACCGTGACTCCGGCGCGCCCGAGTGGCTGCTGCTGCACCACACGGGCTCGCGCGGCGGCTTCTTCGTGCCGGTGCGCGACGCCCGTCGTCGCGGCGAGGCGATCGAGGTGTCCTGGCCCGACTCGGTGGTGTTCTCCAGCCCCACCCTCGGCGACCCGGGCGCGCTCACCGACGACGACGAGGTCCGGCTCTACCGCCACTACGACCTCGGGAGCGCGGCCGCGGGGCGGGGGGTGGGGGCCGCCGCCCGACACCGGCTGCGTCAGCTCACCCCGGGCACCGGCACGAGCTCGGGCGCTCGGCGGGTCCCCCTCGCCGCCCTCGCCGCCGCGCTGGCGCTGCTCGCCCTCGCCCTGCGCCGGCGCCGCCGCCGCTAGCGGCCGTCGAGGATCGCGGCCTCCTTGTCGGGGTCGAGGTAGCGCCGGCCGGTGCGCAGCCGTGGCTGCTTGCCCTGCGCCAGCAGCCACGCCCAGGTGTCCACCACCGTCTCCGCTACCGGTCGGCACCGCAGCCCGGCGCGCAGCGCCTTCGACACGTCGCCGCCGTGCAGCCCCTCGTACGGATGCCCGGGCGGCACCCACACCGGGATCTCGTCCCACGGCTGCACGCCGGCCGCGAGCAGCCGCTCCGGCTCGACCCACACCAGCTCCGCCTCGGCGCCGGTGGCCCGCCGGGACGCCTCGAGCAGCGTCCCCATGGTCACGTGCCCGCGCTCGACGACGACGTCGTACGCGCCGGCGCCGCCGCTCTCGCCGCGGTCGAGCAGCCACCCGGCAAGGTCGCGCGCGTCGACGTACTGCAGCGGCAGCTCGGGGGGGCCAGGGGCGAGCACCCGCCCGCCCCGGTCCATGCGCAGCAGCCACCACGGCAGCCGGCCGACGTCCTCGTGCGGGCCCAGGATCAGCCCGGCGCGCGCCAGCAGCGCGCCGTCGCCGAAGGCCGCCAGCGCCGCCAGCTCGCCGCCGCGCTTGTCGGCCGCGTAGTCGGTCGCCTCGGCGTCCGGGGCGGCGTCGACCACCGGCGCGCTCTCGTCGGCGCCGATCGGCAGCTCGCGGTAGACCGAGCGGCTGGAGACGTAGAGGTAGCCAGCGGCCCTCCCCCGCAGGGCGCCCGCCGCGTCCCGGACCGCGCGTGGCGCACCGGCCCAGGTGTCGGCGACCAGGTCCCAGCGCCGGCCGTCGAGGACCGCCAGGTCACCGGGGCGCGTCCGGTCGCCGAGAAGCGACTCGACGCGGGCCGAGACCGCGGGCGCGCGGCCCCGGTTGAAGGTCGTGACCTCCCACCCGCGGCGCAGCCCCTCCTCGACCAGGGCCCGCCCGACGAACGCCGTCCCACCCAGCACCAGCAACCGCATGCCCTCACCCTGTCGTGTCGCCGGCCCTTCTCCCAGGCGGAGACGCCCTTCGCCTGGGTCGTGTCCCGTTGTGGACAACCGCAAATCCTCCGGGGTGGCAAATCGACTGACTCCACTCCGAGTGGAAATCTCCACTCGGAGTGGAGTCACTCGAGGCACGACCCGGAAGAATCGGGCACGTACCACCCATCCCCGGTGACTCAGAACGTGTTGAGTAACGCCGTCTTCAGGTCCATGGACGGCGTCCAGCTGGTTCCAGGCGTCGGGCCATCAGCCCGATCATCGACCATTTGGCCATCGCCTCGGAGTGCTCCAGACGCCGTTCG
>JALYMT010000284.1 GCA_030773555.1 Actinomycetota bacterium
CCCGGGCAGGGCCGAGCCGCAGCCGGCGGGGGCAGCCGCGCCCTGGACCCCGTCGCCACCGGCGTCGACGGGTCCGGTCGTGTCCGCGATCTGTGCCGCGCCCGACCCGGCGGCCGCCGCCAAGGCCCTGCGCGGCTAGCTCTCGTCGAGCACTCCCTTCAGTTCGCGCCAGTACTCATAGCCCTGACCCGTGAGCTCATTCATCTGCCTCGTGGGGTTCCAACGCAGAGTCGCGTTCTCACCGTTGAACCAGCCGGCGATCCCCCGCATGTCTGGGTACCCGGCCGAGGTGGCCACCTGATACGTGGTCTCCTTATCTAGTTCTCCGCCCGCGTCCACGAAGCCCTTGAGGAAGCGAGCGCGCCTGAGGGTGACCTCGTCCACCTTCGCAGTCGGTGTCTCGTCGACATCGATCTCGATCTCCTGGATCTCACTCTGTAGCTCCGCCAGCAAATCCGTCACCTCGTGCAGTCGCTGCCGCACTTCGCGCAGCTGCTGGGAGGGCGACATCTTGCTTGTCATGTTCCCTCGCTCGTCCTCGTGAGGGAATTATCTTCATATCTGAGAACTCAAAATGCAAGTTTCATCTCCCTCGCTCTGCTGCTGGGGTTTCTCCGGCCCGGCGCAAGGCTTGCGTCCCCGGCAAGCTCGTTAGTTGGGCGACAGGGTGCAGTGAACTGTTCCTGCCACTCAGGTCAGCGATCTTGAAGCTGGATCGGCAACGGAAGTCGAGCGACTCCACTCCGGGTGGAGATCTCCTCTTAGCGTGGAGTCGCTCGAATCACGACCCCGGGAGGTGGCCCCGCCGGGGGCGCCGCGGGTGGGCGCGGCGGGCCACCTGGGCGCGCACCAGCCCGGGCAGCGCGACCCGCAGCCGGCGGGGCAGCGGCACGCGCACCCGCCGGTCGAACACCTGGTAGTCGGCGCGCTCGATCGCGTCGAGGATGCCGCCGTACAGCGTCGTGGCGACCCGGATGCAGTCGCGGCTGCTGGGGTGCAGCATCTCGGCCCCCGGCGCGGCGTACGCGTAGAGCTCCCGGGTGCGCTCGATCTCGAAGCGGAGGAGGTCGCGGATCGCCGGCGTCAGGACGCGCCGCTCGAGGTCGGCGCGGGTGACGTCGAACTTCTGCAGGTCCTCCAGCGGGAGGTAGACCCGCCCCCGGTCGAGGTCCTCCGCGACGTCGCGCAGGAAATTGGTCAACTGGAAGGCCTCGCCCAGCGCCTGCGCCCGCGGGTAGGCCTCCTCGTGCAGGGGCTCGAGGACGGGCACCATCTGCAGGCCGATCACCGCCGCGGAGCCGTACATGTACTCGGCGAGGTCGGCGTACGTGGGGTACTCGGTGACGGTGATGTCCATGGCCATCGAGCGCAGGAAGGCCTCGACGTGTGCGCGGGGCAGCTGCCAGGTCCGAGCGGTGTCGACCAGCGCCGCGGCCACCGCGTCGTCGCTGGCGCCTCGGTCGAGATCGGCCAGGATCGCCGCCCCCCAGCTCAGCAGCCGCTGCGGGTCGGGAGCGTCGAGGTCGTCGACGAACTCGTCGGCGTAGCGGGCGAAGCCGTAGAGCGCGTGCACGTACGGGCGCTTGTGCGGCGGCAGCAGGAGGGTGGCGAGGTAGTAGGTCTTGCCGTGCTCGGCGTTGAGCCGGCGGCAGCGCTCGTACGAGGCGCGCAGCCGGGAATCGCGGATGCCGGCGGCGTCGAGCTCGCGCGCGCTCACGAGCTGCTGACGGGCTCGGGGGGGGAGGCGGTGACGGCGCGCTCGGCCCGGCGGGCGCGGGTCACGACCACGGCGGTCGCGGCCAGGGCGGCGAGGGACCCGGGCAGGGCGAACCAGCCGATCATCGTGGTGCCGTTGAGCTGGCTGACGACCACGCAGAAGACGACGCCCCAGCGCACCCAGCGCGCCTCGCCGCCGCGCAGGGGCACGGCGGCGAGCGGGACGAGTGCCCACATGAGGTACCACGGCTGCACGACCGGGCCGAGCAGCACCAGGAGGAGCAGGGCGTACGCGGTGCCGCGGACGACGCGGCGATGCGCCGCGCTGCGGTCCAGGTCGAGCGGACCCGGGCGCAGCAGCATCGTGACGATCAGCAGCACGGCCAGGGCGCCACTGACTGCGCGGACCCCGTCGACGTACGGCCAGATCTCCTCGGTGAGACCGAGGAAGCGCGCGGTGCCGCCGCTGACCATGCCGAGCACGGTGGGCGGGGAAAGCCACGAGTGGACGATGCCGGGGGTGCCCAGGGCGCCGATCCAGCCGTACCCGAACCGGGTGACCGCGGTGACGGCGGCGAAGGTCGTGAGGCCGACGCCGCCGGCGAGCGCGAAGCCGCGCAGCAGCCGCTGGCGGGGGGACAGCGCGGGGGAGCTGCGCACGAGGTGGCGGGCCCAGACGTGCCCGACGAAGCCGAGGGCGAGGGCGGCCGGCGCCTTGACCCCGGCGGCGAGTGCGATCGCGACGGAGCCGGCGAGCGGGCTGCCCTCGAGGGCGAGGGTCAGTCCGGCCACGATCAGGCCCAGCATGAGCGCGTCGTTGTGGGCGCCGCTGACGAAGTGCATGAGGGTCAGCGGGTTGACCAGGCCGAGCCACAGCGCGGTGCGCGGCTCGACGCTGCAGCAGGCCGCGAGGCGGGGCAGGTAGACGGCGAGCAGCACGACGCCGGCGAGCGCCAGGGTGCGCATGCCGAGGACACCGAGATACACCGAGTCGCCGGTGAGGCGCGACACCCCGCCGGCGAGGGTGAGGAAGACGGGTCCGTACGGCGCCGGCGTCGTGGCCCACAGGGGGTCGACCGAGTCGGCGAACGGTCCCGGGATGACCCACGGCCCGACGACGTACGGGTCGTAGCCGTGGCGGACGAGGTTGCCCTGGGCGGAGTAGCTGTAGGCGTCGCGGCTGAACAACGGTGGGGTGACCAGCAGGGGTAGCGCCCATCGCCACAGGGTGCGCCGCAGGTCGCGCACCTCGACGGCGCCCGCCCGCAGGTCACGCCCGAGGGCGAACCAGGCCGTGAGCAGCACGGCGATGCCCGTGACGATCGCGGCAGTGGCCAGGCCCCGCCCCAGCACGGTCTCGCGCAGCAGGCCGATGAGCGGCAGCTGGGAGAGCGGATCGGGCTTGGGGACGATGCCGATGCCCAGCGAGGCGAAGGCGACGAGCAGGCTCCCGACCAGCCCCAGCGTGCTGGGATCGGCGAGGGCGACCCGCGCGCCGACCGCGAGCCGGTCTCGCGCTGCGCGCGCTCGCGCTGCGCGAGTTGTCGGGGGCATTCGACAAGTATGCCGACGCGCGGGAGCGGGCAGCTAGGCCGGTCGGTCAGAGCAGAATGCGCGAGCGGTAGCCGCGCTCGGGGCCGAGCACGCGCTCGGCCGCGAGGCGGCCCGAGATGAGCACCATGGGCACCCCGACACCGGGCCGGGTGCCCGAGCCGGCGAAGACGACGTTTTCGCCCCACAGGTTGCCGGGGCGGAACGGGCCGGTCTGGAAGAAGGTGTGCGAGGCGGCGAAGGGGGCGCCGCGCTCCATGCCCTGCCGGGCCCAGTCGAGGGGAGTGGTGAGGTGCTCCACCTCGATGCCCTCGCCGAAGGCGTCCCACCCGCGCTCCTCGAGCACCCGGACCATCTCGTCGCGGTAGCGCGGACCCTGCACGGTCCAGTCGATGTCGGCGTCGAGATTCGGCGTGGGAAAGAGCACGTAGTAGATCTCCCGGCCCGGCGGAGCCAGCGCGGCATCGGAATGCGTCGGGTTGGTGACGAGCAGTGACGGGTCGCTCATCAGCTGCCGGTCGTCGATGAGCTCGCGGAACGTCTGCTGCCAGGCGCGGCCGAACGAGATGGTGTGGTGGGCGTGCTGCGGATAGCGCTGCCGCGACCCGGCCAGCAGCACTGCACACGACGGCGAGTAGCGCAGTCGCCGGACCGTCGGCGGGGTGTAGCCCAGCAGCTCGCGGTAGGCGGCCGGCAGGTCAGGGGTCAGCACGACGACGTCGCAGGCGATGCGCTCGCCGCTGTTGGTGCGCACGGCCACGGCCCGCCGCCCCTGCCGCTCCACCGCGGTGACTGCGACTCCGTACCGGATCTCCACGCCGTGCTTCTCCGCGGCGCCGGCCAGCGCCCGGGGGACCGCGTGCATGCCGCCGCGCGGGAAGTAGACCCCCGCCACGGAGTCCATGTAGGCGATGACGGCGTAGATCGCGAGGGCGTCGTACGGCGAGAGCCCGGCGTACATCGCCTGGAAGGAGAACATCCGACGGGTACGGGGGTCCTTCAGGTAGTCGCCGACCTTGGGTGCGAGGCGGCGCAGGCCGCCGCGGGCGACCAGGCGGGCCAGGTCGGGGCGCACGAGGTCGAGCGGCGAGTCGATGTTGCGGTCGATGAACTGCCGCACCTCGAGGCGGAACAGGTCGGTGACGAAGGCGACGAAGCGGCGGTAGCCGTCGGCCTCCTTCGGGCCGCACAGGGCGGCGATCGCGTCGGCGGTGGCGTCGACGTCGCGGCGGATGTCGAGCGTGGACCCGTCGGGGAAGCTCGCGCGGTAGAGCGGGTCGACGGGCTGCAGGTCGAGCCAGTCGTCGAGCTCCTCCCCGACGCAGGCCAGCGCGTCGGCGAGCAGCCCCGGCATGGTGAGCACCGTCGGGCCGGTGTCGAAGGCGTAGCCGCCGTCGGCGATCAGGCCGGCACGGCCTCCGGGCACGTCGGCGCGTTCGAGCACGGTGACGCGGCGGCCGGCGCCGGCGAGGCGCAGGGCGGTGGACAGCCCGGCCAGCCCGGCGCCCACGACCACGACGGAATCCGTACGGCCGGAGACCGTGCGCATCCTGGGTCAGACGCTCCGGCTGGTCGCGGCCACGGCGAGCCGGTCGAGGACGTCGCGTGCGGGTGTCGGGTCGGGGACCCGCTGCAGGGCGGCCCGGGCGCGCTCGGTGCGATCGGTGATCAGGTCCTCGACGCGGGCGAGCGCACCGGTGTCCGTGAGGACCTCGCGCAGGGCCGCGACGCCGTCGGAGTCGAGGCCGGGGTCGCCGAGCAGGCTGCGTACCAGCGTCGCCTGCGCGGGGCTGGCCTGCTCGAGGGCGACGGTGACGAGCACGGTGCGCTTGCCCTCGCGCAGGTCGTCACCGGCGGGCTTGCCGGTCTCGGCCGGGTCGCCGAAGACGCCGAGCACGTCGTCGCGCAGCTGGAAGGCCTCGCCGAGCGGTAGGCCGTAGTCGCTGTAGGCGGCCAGCAGCTCGGGGCCGGCGCCGGCGAGGACCGCACCCAGGTGGAGCGGACGCTCGATGGTGTACTTCGCCGCCTTGTAGCGCAGCACCCGCAGCACCCGCTCCATCGACCCGTCGCCCTGCCGGTCTCGCTGCACCTGCTCGACCAGGTCGAGGTACTGCCCGGCCATCAGCTCGGTGCGCATGAGGTCGAAGACCGGCTTGGCGCGCAGCAGCGCCGCGGCCGGCAGACCGCTGTCGAAGAAGGCCTCGTCGGCCCACGACAGGCACAGGTCGCCAAGCAGGATCGCAGCGCCCACGCCGAAGCTCTCGGGGGAGCCGAGCCAGCCGTTGCCGCGGTGCAGGGCCGCGAACCGGCGGTGCGCCGAGGGCAGGCCGCGGCGGGTGTCGCTGCCGTCCATCACGTCGTCGTGGACGAGGGCGCAAGCCTGCAGCAGCTCGAGGGCTGCGGCGGCGGCGACGATCTCGTGGCGGTCGT
>JALYMT010000285.1 GCA_030773555.1 Actinomycetota bacterium
CCGCGGTGCAGCAGGCCCTCGACGCCCGCCGCGTCGAGCTCGAGGCCGACCGCGACGCGCGCATGCTCGTCGAGGAGGCCGTCGACGTCACCCTGCCGTGGGACCGGCAGCCGCCGGGTGCCCGCCACCCGCTGACCACCATCCAGGAGCAGGTCGCCGACGTGTTCGTCGCGATGGGCTGGGAGGTGGCCGAGGGGCCCGAGGCCGAGACCGAGTGGCTCAACTTCGACGCCCTCAACATCGGCCCCGACCACCCGAGCCGCGACGAGTCCGACACCTTCTTCGTCGCCCCCGAGGGCTCCGGCGTCGTGCTCCGTACGCACACCTCCCCGGTGCAGGCACGCAGCCTGCTGACCCGGCCGCTGCCGGTGTACGTCGTCTGCCCCGGCCGCACCTACCGCACGGACGAGCTCGACGCGACCCACACGCCCGTCTTCAGCCAGGTCGAGGGCCTGGCCGTCGACGAGGGGCTGACTCTGGGCCATCTCAAGGGCACCCTCGACGCGTTCGCCTCGGCGATGTTCGGCGCCGGGTTGACGACCCGGCTGCGGCCGCACTACTTCCCGTTCACCGAGCCGTCCGCCGAGGTCGACCTCCGCTGCTTCGTCTGCCGCGGCGCCTCGGTCGGCAATCCCGAGGCCCCCTGCCGCACCTGCTCCAGCGAGGGCTGGATCGAGTGGGGGGGCTGCGGCATGGTCAACCCCCGCGTGCTCGTCGCCTGCGGGGTCGACCCGGAGCGCTACACCGGCTTCGCCTTCGGCATGGGGCTCGAGCGGACCCTGATGTTCCGTCACGGCATCGCCGACATCCGCGACCTCGTCGAGGGCGACGTCCGGTTCACCCGCGCCCTCGGCGTGCGAGCCTGAGGGGCTGACGCGTGCGCGTACCCGTGTCCTGGCTGCGTTCCTACGTCGACCTGCCCGCCGGGGAGGACGCGCGATCGATCGGCGAGCGCTTCGTCCGCGCGGGGCTCAAGGTCGAGGCGATCTCGTCGCTCGGCGCCGACGTGCAGGGTCCCGTCGTCGTCGGCCGGGTCGTCTCGTACGAGGACCTGAGCGGCCTGAAGAAGCCGATCCGCTACTGCCAGGTCGACGTGGGCGAGGCCAGGCCCCGCGGCATCGTCTGCGGCGCCACCAACTTCGCCGCCGGTGACGTGGTGGCGGTGTCCCTGCCCGGCTCCGTGCTGCCCGGGGGCTTCGCGATCGCGGCGCGCAAGACTTACGGCCACGTCAGCGACGGCATGATCTGCTCGGCCCGCGAGCTGGGCCTCGGTGACGACTCCGCCGGCATCCTCGTCCTGCCCTCTGACATCCCGGTCGGCGCCGACGCCGTCGAGGTGCTCGGGCTGCGTAACGAGGTGCTCGAGCTCGAGGTCACTCCCGACCGCGGCTACGCCCTGTCGCTGCGGGGAGTCGCGCGCGAGGCCGCCACCGCGTACGCCCTGCCCTACGCCGACCCGGCCGCGATCCCCACGCCGGCGCCCACGACCGACGGCTATCCCGTGCGGGTGGCCGACCCCGCGGCCGGCGTGTTCGTCGCCCGCACCGTCACCGGCATCGACCCCGCCGCCCCCACCCCCCTGCACCTGCAGCAGCGCCTGCGCCTGGCGGGCATGCGGCCCGTCTCCCTGGTCGTCGACGTCACCAACTACGTGATGCTCGAGCTGGGACAGCCGCTGGCCGCGTACGACCGCGACCGCCTGCACGGCGCGCTGGTGGCGCGGCGGGCGGGCCCGGCGGAGACCCTCGAGACCCTCGACGGCGCCAAGCGCGAGCTCGACCCCGACGACCTGGTGATCGCTGACGAGTCCGGCGCCATCGGCATCGCCGGCGTCATGGGTGGGGCGAGCACCGAGATCGGCCCCGGCACCCGTGACGTGGTGATCGAGTCGGCGCACTTCGACCCGGTCACCGTCTCCCGCACGGCGCGCCGGCACCGGCTGCACAGCGAGGCGGCGCGGCGCTTCGCCCGCGGTGTCGATCCGGCGCTGCAGGCCGCCGCCGCCGAGCGGGCCGTCGAGTTGCTGGTCGCGCACGGCGGTGGTCGGGCGGAGCCCGGCGTCACCGTGGTCGGCGCGCCCGTGCCCCCCGTCCCGATCGCCCTGCCGGCCGAGCTGCCCGCCCGGGTGGTCGGGACGCCGTATCCGGCCGAGCGCGTGGTGGCGCTCCTGCAGGAGGTGGGCTGCCGCGTCCAACCCGCCGGCGACGTGCTCGAGGTGACGCCCCCGACCTGGCGGCCCGACCTCACCGACCCCTACGACCTGGTCGAGGAGGTCGCCCGGCTGCACGGCTACGAGGCGATCCCGTCGGTGTTGCCGCGCGCGCCCGCCGGACGTGGCCTGACCGAGGGGCAGCAGCTGCGTCGGCGCGTGGGTCGCGTGCTGGCCGGCGCCGGCTTCGTCGAGGCTCCGAGCTATCCGTTCGTCGGTCCGCGCGACTGGGCGGCCCTGGGGCTCGAGCCCGACGACGAGCGGCGGCGCAGCCTCCGGCTGGTCAATCCGCTCTCGGACGAGGAGCCGGAGCTGCGCACCACGCTGCTCCCCGGGCTGCTCGCCACCCTGCGGCGCAACCTCGCGCGCGGCGCCACCGACGTCGCGCTGTTCGAGACCGGCACGGTCTTCCGCCCCGAGGACGCCGCGCCCCCGGCCCCCCGGCCGCCCGTCGACCGCCGGCCCAGCTCCGACGAGCTGGCCGCACTCGACGCGGCCCTGCCCCGGCAGCCCCACCACCTCGGCGCGGTGCTCGCCGGAC
>JALYMT010000286.1 GCA_030773555.1 Actinomycetota bacterium
GCCCGGGGGCGGGCGCGGCCAGGGTGAAGCCGACCGCCCGGGCACCGCGCGGGGCCGCGCCCAGCAGGTGGGCGCCGTGCGGGTCGTCGAGGTTGTAGACGCAGGCGACCTCGGTGCCGGCGTAGACGCGCGCCTTGGCAGCGGCGTACGCCGCCATCCCGCCGTGCCAGTCGAGGTGGTCGGGCGCGAGATTCAGCACCGCCGATGCCAGGGGTCGCAGCGAGGAGGTGTAGTGCAGCTGGAAGCTGGAGAGCTCGACGGCCAGCACGTCGTAGGGCTCCGGCGCGAGCACGGCCTCGAGCAGGGGCAGCCCGACGTTGCCCGCGGCCACCGTCCGCCGACCCGCGGCCCGCAGCATCTCGGCGAGCATCTGCACGGTCGTGGTCTTGCCGTTGGTGCCGGTCAGGCACAGCCACGGCGCCGCGCCCGGCGGGCGCAGCCGCCAGGCCAGCTCGACGTCGCCCCACACGGGCACGCCCGCCGCCTCCGCCGCGCGCACCAGCGGTGCGTCGGGCCGGAAGCCGGGCGAGACGACGAGCAGGTCGGGGGCCGGCCGGGGCAGCGAGGAGCCGTTGCCGAGGCGCACCCGCACCCCGAGCGCCGTCAGCTCCCGCCCGTGGCGCTGCTGGAGCTCGCCGGTGCCGTCGTCGACGATCGTCACGTCGGCGCCGAGGTCGCGCAGCACCCGGCCGGCGGCTCGGCCGACGACGCGGATGCCCGCGACGCAGACCCGCCTGCCCTCCCACGGCACCCCGCCCGGCCCCTGCGGCCCCTCCGACCCCTGCGCGCTCATCCCGCCCTCGCCAGCCACTCGCCGTAGAACGCCGCCAGCCCGGCGAAGACGAACAGCGTGGCGATGATCCAGAAGCGGATGACGATGGTCACCTCGTGCCAGCCGATCATCTCGAAGTGGTGCTGCAGCGGCGCCATCCGGAAGATGCGCCGCCCCGTCAGCTTGAACGAGCCCACCTGCAGGATCACCGACAGCGTGATCAGCACGAACAGGCCGCCGACCAGGGCGAGCAGCAGCTCCGTGCGACTGAGCACGGCGAGGCCGGCGACGGCGCCGCCGAGCGACAGCGAGCCGGTGTCGCCCATGAAGATGCGGGCCGGTGACGCGTTCCACCACAGGAAGCCCAGGCAGGCCCCGACCAGCGCGGCGGCGACGACGGCGAGGTCGAGCGGGTCGCGCACCTCGTAGCACCCCGGCGCGGGCCCCGCCTCGCAGCGCTGCCCCGACTGCCAGGCGCCGATGAGCACGTACGCGGCGAAGGTGGCGACGCAGGCGCCGCCGGCGAGCCCGTCCAGCCCGTCGGTGAGGTTCACCGCGTTGGAGGTGGCGGTGATCAAGAAGTAGATGAGCACGACGGTGAGCACCGGCCCGAGCACCAGCGGGGTGTCGCGCACCACCGACAGTGCCTGTGAGGCGGGCTCGAGGCCGCGGGTGTCGGGGAAGCGCAGGGCGAGCAGCGCGAAGACCAGCGCGGTGGCCGCCTGCCCGACGAGCTTGGTCCGGGCGCGCAGGCCGGTGCTGCGCTGCTTGAAGATCTTGATGTAGTCGTCGAGGAAGCCGACCAGGCCCAGCCCGGTCATGAGGAACAGCAGCAGCACCCCGGAGACGGTGGGCAGGCTCCAGGTGACCGCGTGCGCGGTGAAGTAGGCGACGAGCACCGCCGCGAGGATCACGAGCCCGCCCATCGAGGGCGTGCCCCGCTTGCCACCGTGCTCGGGATAGGCGATGTCGTCGGTGGAGCTGCGGATCGCCTGCGCGTAGCCGTGCTGGCGCAGGGTGCGGATCAGCAGCGGCGTGGTCAGCAGCGCGACCAGCAGGGACACCCCCGCCGCCGTCAGCACCAGTCTCACCGCGGGTCCCCCGCGGCGATCGGCACCTCCGAGAGCAGCGCCTGCGCCACCCGCTCCAGGCCCGCCGCGCGGGACGCCTTCACCAGCACCACGTCGCCTGGGGCGAGCTCGTCCTCGAGCAGCGCGACGGCCGCGTCCAGGTCGGGGACGTGCACCGACTCCTCGCCCCAGGACCCCTCAAGGCTGGCGCCCAGGTGCATCGGCTTGGCCGCCTCGCCCACCACGACGAGCCGGGAGACGTCGAGGCGCACCGCGAGCCGGCCGATTGCGTCGTGCTCGAGCGCGGCGTCCGCGCCGAGCTCGCGCATCTCCCCCAGGACGGCCCAGCTCCGCCGTCCGCCGGCCAGGTCGACGAGGGCCTTGAGCGCGGCCCGCATCGAGTCCGGATTGGCGTTGTACGCGTCGTTGATGACGACGACCCCGTCGGCCCGCTCGACGACCTCCATCCGCCAGCGGCTCAGCGCGACCGCCGAGCCCAGCCCGCGCGCGACGGCGTCGGGGGGCAGGCCGAGCTCCAGCGCGACCGCTGCCGCGGCCAGGGCGTTGGAGACCTGGTGGGCGCCGTGCACCTGCAGCTGCACGGACGCCGACCCGCCCGCCGTCACCAGGGTGAATCCGGCGCGCCCGAGCGCGTCGAGGCGCACGTCGGTGGCCCGTACGTCGGCGCTCGGGCTCTCGCCGAAGCGGACGACCCGCGCGCTCGTCCGGGCGTCCATCGCGGTGACCAGCGGGTCGTCGGCGTTGAGCACCGCGATGCCACCGTCGGCCGCGGCCGGCAGCGCCTCGACCAGCTCGCTCTTGGCGGCCGCGATCGCCTCGCGACTGCCGAACTCGCCGAGGTGCGCGGTGCCCACGTTGAGTACGACGGCGATGCGCGGCGGGGCGAGCTCGCTGAGATAACGGATGTGCCCACGACCGCGGGCCCCGTACTCGAGCACCAGCGCGCGGGTCGCGGCGTCGGCGCGCAGCACGGTGAGGGGCAGGCCGATCTCGTTGTTGAACGAGCCGGGCGGGGCGACGACCGGTCCGAGCCCGGCCAGCACCTGCGCGAGCACGTCCTTGGTGCTGGTCTTGCCCGACGAGCCGGTCACCCCGACGACGGCGAGCTCGGGCAGCCGCCGGAGCGCGGCGCGCGCGAGCCGGCCCAGGGCCGCCACGCCCTCGTCGACGACGATCGCCGGCACGCCGACCGCCCGGGTCGCCAGCACTCCGACGGCGCCGGCCGCCACCGCGGCGGCTGCGAAGTCGTGCCCGTCGGCGCGTTCACCGGGCAAAGCGACGAACAGGGCGCCGGGCCCGACCTGCCGGGAGTCGACGGTGACCGGTCCGGTGACCACCGCGCCCGGCTCGGGCGCGTCGACCAGCCGGCCGCCGATGGCCGCGGCGACCTCGGCCAGCGTCAGCGCGATCACCGCGCCACCTCCGAGACGTCGGGGTCGCGCTCGTCGTTCCAGGCCTCGAGGGCGGCGCGCAGGACCTCCCGGTCCTCGAAGGGGTGTACGACTCCGGCCACCTCCTGGCCGGGCTCGTGCCCCTTGCCGAGCACGGCGACGACGTCGCCGCGACCGGTGCCGCGCACGGCGGCCCGGATGGCGCTGCGCCGGTCGGCGACCTCGACCACGCGGGCTCCGCTGGTGGCGGCCGCACGCTGGGCACCGTCGAGGACGGCGGCCCGGATCGCCGCGGGATCCTCCGAGCGCGGATTGTCGTCGGTCACCACCAGCACGTCGGCCTGGCCGGCCGCCGCCGCTCCCATCCGCGGCCGCTTGCCCGCGTCCCGGT
>JALYMT010000287.1 GCA_030773555.1 Actinomycetota bacterium
CAGCCGCGCCGGGCCCCGCGCGCCGGCGGTCGAGAGCAGCAGGTCGAGCGGCCGGCCGGGGCCGGCGGCGTCGGGGACCCGGACCGCGAGACCGAGGACGTCGGGCAGGCGGCCCGGCAGACCCCCACCCTTCGACAGGCGGGCGAGCACCGGCAGGGTGCCGGCGGCGTCGAGGATCGGCACGCCGCAGCGGGCGCCGGCGAGCCGCAGGGTCCCCTCGAGGACGATCCCCCGCGGATGCAGCGCCCGCGCCCCGCGCAGACGGGCGAGCGCCGCGAAGGCCGCGGAGACGGCGTCGAGCCCACGCATGCGCACGGACCGGCTCCTTCCCCGCCCGAGGCCGTCGCGCACGTCGGCCCGGCGCTGCGGCCTGCACCGACGATCACCCCGCATGGGCGCCCAGCGGCGGGTGCGCGGGCGTAGGGGCGAGGCGGGCCGGGCATGGCGGCACTCGTGGACTTCAGCTCCGGCACGCAGCCGCCGTCCGACGTCAGCACGCTCTCCAGCGAGCGGCAGCTCGAGGGTGCGGTCATCGCCGTCCGCCGCGACGTGGTGCGCCTGCGCGGCGGGCAGGAGCAGACCTACGACGTGGTCGAGCACGCCCCCTCGGCCGCCGTGGTCGCCCTGGACGACACGCAGCGCGTCCTGCTGCTCCACCAGTGGCGCCACGCCGTGGGCCGCTCGTTCTGGGAGGTGCCGGCCGGCTCCAGCGATCCGGGGGAGGACATCGAGGAGGCCGCGCGCCGCGAGCTGGCGGAGGAGACCGGCTACGGCGGCGGCCGGTGGCGGGTCGTGACTCGCATCCACAACTCGCCCGGCTACACCGACGAGGAGGTCGTGGTGTTCCTCGCCGAGGGCGTGCGCCGGGAGGGCGAGCCCGACCGTGAACCCGCCGAGGAGGAGATGCAGCTGCGCTGGGTGCCGCTCGACGAGGCGGTGGAGGCCGTCCTGCAGGGGGAGCTCACGGTGGCTCCCACCGTCGCCGGCCTGCTGGCCGTCGCCGTGCTCCGCGCCCGCGGCGCGCTCTGAGCGGCGCCTAGCGCTCCCGTACCCGGCCGTCGGCGACCTCCAGCCGGCGGTCGGTGCGCACCCGCTCGAGCAGGCGCCGGTCGTGGCTGACGAGCAGCAGCGTCCCCTCGTACGTCGCCAGCGCCGACTCCAGCTGCTCGATCGCGGGCAGGTCGAGGGAGTTGGTGGGCTCGTCGAGCACGAGCAGGTTGACCCCGCGGGCCTGCAGCAGCGCGAGCGCCGCCCGGGTGCGCTCGCCGGGAGAGAGGGAGGCGGCCGGCCGCAGCACGTGCCCGGCCCGCAGGCCGAACTTCGCCAGCAAAGTGCGCGCCTCCGCCGGGGGGAGCTCGGGCACGGCGGCGGCGAACGCGTCGAGCAGCAGCTGCCCGCCGAGGAAGAGCCCGCGGGCCTGGTCGACCTCGCCGACGACGACGCCCGGTCCCAGGGACGCGGAGCCCTCGTCGAGCGGCAGGCGACCCAGCAGCGCGGCCAGCAGCGTGGTCTTGCCCGACCCGTTCGCGCCGGTGATCGCGACGCGATCGGCCCAGTCGACCTGCAGGTCCACGGGGCCGAGGGCGAAGGGACCCCGGCGGACGACGGCCCGGCGCAACGCGGCGACGATCGCGCCGGCGCGGGGAGCGGCGGTGATCGTCATCCGCAGCTCCCACTCCTTGCGGGGCTCCTCGACGACGTCCATCCGCTCGAGCAGCCGCTCGGTCTGGCGCGCCTTCGCGGCCTGCTTCTCCGTCGCCTCCGTACGGAACTTCCGGCCGATCTTGTCGTTGTCGCGGGCCTTGCGCCGGGCGTTCTTCACGCCCTTGTCCATCCACGCCCGCTGCATGCGTGCCCGGTCGACGAGCTCGGCCCGCGTCCCGGCGTACTCCTCGAACTCCTCCCGGGCGTGCCGGCGGCCGACTTCGCGCTCCTCGAGGTAGGACTCGTAGCCCCCGCCGTACACGTTGACCTGCTGCTGGGCGAGGTCGAGCTCGACGACGCGGGTGACCGTGCGGGCGAGGAACTCGCGGTCGTGGCTGACGACGACGACGCCGGCCCGCAGGCCCGCGATGAAGCGCTCGAGCCGGTCGAGGCCGTCGAGGTCGAGGTCGTTGGTGGGCTCGTCGAGCAGGAGGAGGTCGTAGCGGCTGAGCAGCAGCGAGGCCAGGCCCGCGCGGGCAGCCTGCCCGCCGGAGAGCGCCGTCATCGGCGAGTCGAGCACGCCCGCGTCGCCGCCGAGCCCGAGTTCGGCGGTCACCGCCTCCGCGCGCTCGTCGAGGTCGGCGCCGCCGAGGCTCAGCCAGCGCTCCAGGGCATCGGCGTACGCGTCGTCAGCGCCGGCGTCGCCACGGGCGAGGGCGTCGGCCGCGACGTCCATGGCGGCCTGCGCCGCCGTGACGCCGGTGCTCCGGGCGACCAGGCCGCGCACGGTCTCGCCGGGGCGGCGCTCGGGCTCCTGGGGCAGGTGCCCGACGGCGGCGGCGGGCGGGGAGAGCGTCACCGTGCCCGCCTCGGGGGCGGCGAGGCCGGCGAGGATGCGCAGCAGCGTCGACTTACCCGCCCCGTTCGCGCCGACCAGGCCGACGACGTCGCCGGGGGCCACGACGAGGTCTAGCCCAGAGAACAGGCCCTGGTCCCCGTGCCCGGCGGCGAGGCCCTTGGCGACGAGGGTGGCGCTCATGACGCCGGCCAGGCTACTGGCGACCTCGGTGCAGCACCCCGAGGCCCCGGCCGCAGTGCCCCCCGAGGTCCGGCCTCAATGAATCCCGAGGCTTGGCCTCAGAGGACCTCGAGGGGGCCGTAGGCCGGCTCCCACATGGCCGCGCGCACCTGGGTGGCGGGGTCGGTCAGGTCAGCGGCGAGGTCCTCGCCGACCGCGGCCCGGATGACGGCGAGCGCCACCGCCGCCGACACTCGGCGCAGATCGCTCACCGGGGGCAGCAGCGGATCGCCGAGCTCGTGGCCGCCGGCCAGCTCCGCGACCGCGTGCGCCGCCGCGGCGAGCATGCCGTTGCTCACCCGGCGGGCCCGCGACACCGCGACTCCCAGGCCGAGGCCGGGGAACACCAGGGCGTTGTTGGCCTGCGCGACGGCGTAGTTGCGGCCCTCGTACGCCACCGGGGGGAACGGGCTGCCGGTGGCGATCAGCGCTCGCCCCTCGGTCCAGCGGACGAGGTCCTCGGGCTGGGCCTCGGACTTCGAGGTGGGATTCGACAGCGGCAGGATGATCGGGCGTTCCACGCCCGCCGCCATCTCCTTGACGATCGCCTCGGTGAAGGCGCCCGGCGAGGCGGAGGTGCCGATGAGCAGGGTGGGCCGCACCGCAGCGACGACGTCGGCCAATGTGGGGCTGGCCGGGTCGGTGCTCCGCGCCCACCCCACCACCTCCTCGGGGGAGCGGGCGTAGGGGACCTGGAAGTCGCGCATGCCGCCCGGCTGCCCGCTGACCAGCAGCCCGCGGCTGCCGAGGGCGTAGAAGCGACCCGCTGCCTCGGCCGCCGGCAGGCCGTCGGCGACCATCGCGTCGCGGAGCATCTCGATGACGCCCACCCCGGCGGCGCCGGCGCCGTGCACGACGACGACCTGGTCACGCAGCCGGGTCCCGGCGGCGCGCACCACGGGCAGCACGGCGGCGAGCACCACCGCGGCCGTGCCCTGCATGTCGTCGTTGAACGTCGCGCACCGCCCGGCGTAGCGCTCCACGATGCGCCGGGCGTTGCCGGCCCGAAGTCCTCCCAGTGCAGCAGCGCGCCGGGGAAGACGCGGGCGGCCACCTCGACATAGCGGTCGAGGAGGGCGTCGTAACGCGCGTCGCGGACGCGGGGATGCCGCCGCCCCACGTACCCGGGATCTCCCAGCAACCGTGGGTTGTCCGTCCCCGTGTCGAGCACGACGGGCACCATCCGGCGGGGGTGGATGCCGGCGGCGGCGACGTAGACGGTGAGCTTGCCGAGGGCGATCTCGATGCCGCCGACTCCCCAGTCGCCGATGCCGAGGATGCCCTCGCCGTCCGTGGCGACGACGAGGTCCACGTCCTGCGGGCTGGGGGCGTACGCGCGCAGCGCCGCCTCGAATCTCGGCCGCGGAGTCCGTCAGCGAGAGGTAGACGCCGTGGGGCCGGCGGTAGTCGGCGCTGTAGTGCTCGATCGCGGTGCCGATCGTGGGGGTGTAGACCACGGGCAGCAGCTCGTCGAGATGGTCGAGCAGCAGCCGGTGGAACACGACCTCGCTGCGGTCGCGCAGCCCGGCGAGAAAGCGATGCCGGGCCGGCGCGTCGGGCTCGCCGCACAGCTGCGCGTAGGACCGCTCCACCTGCGCGTCGAGGTCGGCGACCTGCGCGGGCAGCAGGCCGGTCAGGCCCAGGGCGCGCCGCTGCTCGGACGTGAACGCGGTGCCCCGGTTGGTGGCCGCCACCGACAGCACCGCAGGACCGCGGGCGCGGATGCGGTCGACGGGACCGTGCAGCGTCCACGCGGTCTCGTAGGGCGGCTCGTGCATGGGGGCAAGCCTGTCGGGTCGGGGCGGCTGCGGACAACCGGGCGAGCACGCGGATTGTCCCGCCGAGGTGAGGGGACGCGTCGTCGTGGGCATTCCCTGCAGATAACTCAGTACGGCGCCGCGGGCGCCCCGCGACGGAAGGACGATCATGTCGGACTTCGAGCTCAAGCACCCCGGCGGCCAGTTGCCGCTGGAGGTGCAACAGGCTGCGGAGGGCCCGCACGGGCTCGACGTCAGCAAGCTGCTCAAGGAGACGGGCTACGTCACCCTCGACCCGGGCTTCGTCAACACCGGGTCGTGCACCTCGGAGATCACCTTCATCGACGGTGACGCGGGCATCCTGCGCTATCGCGGTTATCCCATCGAGGAGCTGGCGCAGCGCGCGTCGTTCCTCGAGGTGTCCTACCTGCTCATCTACGGCGAGCTGCCCACGAGCGACCAGCTCGAGCAGTTCGCCCACAACATCCGCTTCCACACCCTGCTGCACGAGGACTTCCGGCGGTTCTTCGACGGCTTCCCGCGCGACGCGCATCCCATGCCCGTGCTGTCCTCGGCGGTCAGCGCCCTCTCGACCTTCTATCAGGACAGCCTCGACCCCTTCGACCACGAGCAGGTCGAGATCTCCACGGTGCGGCTGCTGGCGAAGGTGCCCACCATCGCCTCGTACGCCTACAAGAAGTCCGTCGGGCAGCCGTTCCTCTATCCCGACAACTCCCTCGGCTACGTGGAGAACTTCCTCCGCCTGACCTTCGGGGTGCCCGCCACGCCGTACGAGGTCGATCCCGAGGTTGCCCGGGTGCTCGACATGCTGTTCGTCCTGCACGCCGACCACGAGCAGAACTGCTCCACCTCGACCGTACGGCTCGTCGGCTCCAGTCACGCCAACCTGTTCGCCTCGGTGTCGGCCGGGGTCAACGCCCTCTTCGGCCCCCTGCACGGCGGCGCCAACCAGGCCGTGCTCGAGATGCTGGAGCGCATCGTGGCCGACGGCGGCGACGTGCCCGCCTTCGTCCGCCGGGTGAAGGACAAGGAGGCCGGGGCGAAGCTGATGGGCTTCGGTCACCGCGTCTACCGCAACTACGACCCGCGCGCGGCCCTGGTGAAGCAGGCCACCCGCGACGTGCTCGAGCGGCTGGGCAAGCCGGACCCGATGCTCGACCTGGCGCTGCAGCTCGAGGAGATCGCGCTGGCCGACGACTACTTCGTCGAGCGCAAGCTCTATCCCAACGTCGACTTCTACACCGGCCTGATCTACAAGGCGATGGGCTTCCCGACCCGGATGTTCACCGTGCTCTTCGCCCTGGGCCGGCTGCCGGGCTGGATCGCGCAGTGGCGCGAGATGATGTCGGACCCGGCCACCAAGATCAGCCGGCCGCGGCAGGTCTACGTCGGGGAGACCGAGCGCCACCTCACCCGGTAGGTCCGTTCAGGTCGCGCAGCTGCCGTCGGCGCATTCCTCGCCGGCGGCAGCGGCGCCGAGGCGGACGAGCGGGGACCGCTCGGCCCACGCCGTACGCAGCGCCTCCAGCAGCAGGTCGGCCGGCTGCGCGCCGGAGACCCCGTAGGTGTCGTCGATGACGAAGAACGGCACACCGGTGATGCCCAGCGCCGCGGCCCGGCGCTCGTCGGCGCGCGCCTCGGCGGCGTAGCCGTCGCTCTCGAGCATGCGGCGGGCCTCCGTCGGGTCCAGCCCGGCGGCTGCGCCCAGGCGCAGCAGGGCCTCGTGATCGCCGACGGGCTCGCCCTCGGTGAAGTAGCCGGCGAGCAGCCGCTCCTTGACCGCGTCCTGGACCCCCCGGTCGGCGGCGAGGTGCAGGAGGCGGTGGGCGTCGAAGGTGTTGCCGGAGCGGGCCCGCTCGAAGTGGAAGTCCAGGCCTTCGGCCGCCGCGGCCGCGGCCATGCGCTGCTGCATCGTCCGGGCCTGCTCGAGGGACACCCCGTACTTGCCCGCCAGGTGCTCGGCCGTGCCCTCCTCGTGCAGCGGCGGCGCGGCGGGGTCGAGCTCGAAGCTGTGCCAGGACACCTCGACGTCGTCGCGGTGCTCGAAACGGGCCAGCGCCGCCTCGAATCGGCGCTTGCCGATGTAGCACCAGGGACACACGACGTCGGACCAGATGTCGACTCGCATCGCTCTTCCTCGTCGTTCGGGCTGCTCCGGCGGGCTCCGAGCCCGCCTCCGGACAGGCGCAACGTCTCGACTTCGTCGTTTTCATCCCCCGCCGGGCCGCCTCGATCAGCCTCCCGGCCCTCCAGCACGGACTCGCCGCCGCCGACGACGAGGACGACGCGGACGGAGGACGCGAGTGCGCGGGGGAAACGAGGCTCGAGCAGGGACGACGCGCCGCAGGCGTGGCGGCGGCCCGACGCGCCTCCAGCGCGCCCTGCTGGCGAGCCGCGACCCCCGGGAAGCGGCCGAGGCCGTGGTCGGATACTGCCTGGAGCTCGGCTACCCCCTGCCGAGCGTGTATCTGGAGCGGGGCGGGCACCTGCGCTGCCTCGCCCACCGCGGCTACTGGCAGGTCTTCGACGGCATCCCCCCCGGGGCCGGGATCGTCGGGCAGACGCACGCCGCCGGGCGCGCCGTGCTCGTCGTCACCGAGGAGGCCGAGGGCTACATCGAGGCCGCCGCGGAGGTGCGCAGCGGGGTGTGCGTGCCGGTTCTGCTGGGTGGGCGGAGCGTGGGGGTGCTCAACGTGGAGTCCCCGGAGCTGCTCGACGACGCCGACCTGAGCGTGCTGGAGGCGGTGGCGCAGGAGTTCGCGCGGCGGCTGGGCGAGCTCGGAGGTCCTCTCCTCGAGACTCCCGCCGAGGAGCTGGCCCGGCACGCCTCGCGCCTGGCCTGCCTCAGCCGTCGGGAGGAGATCGCGGCCCAGACCCTCGACGCGGCGATGGCGCTGTCCGGTATGGGCAGCGCGGCGCTGCTGGTCCTCGACGAGGGGGAGTACGTCGCGCTGGCACTCCGCGGGAACCTGGCGCCGGCAATCCTGGCCCTGCAGGGGCCCGCGCTCGAGCAGCTGGCCCGCTTCGTCGCCGTCGCTGCGTCCTCGTACGCCGCCGGGGACGAGCCCGAGGAGCGGCTGCCCTCGCACGTGCTGCGACCGGCCGGTGTGCAGTCCCTGGTCGTGCTCGCCCTGGCCGCCGAGCGGGTCCACCAGGGCCTGCTCGTCGTGGCCGACACCCGCGCCCGCCCCGGCATCTCCACGGCGCTGCCGTTGCTCGAACTCCTGGCCACCACGGCCGGCTCCGCCCTGCACGCGGCCGGGGCGAGCGAGGCGTTGCGAGCCTCGGAACGCCGGCTCGCCCACCAGGTGCGCCACGACCAGCTCACCGGCCTCGCGAACCGCAGCTTCCTGCTCGAAGCCCTCGACGAGCTGCTCGTCAGCGGGCCCGCGGAGCGCGTCGCCGTGCTCTTCGTCGACCTCGACGGCTTCAAGGAGGTCAACGACCAGCACGGGCACGGGGCGGGAGACCGCCTGCTCGTCGCGGTGGCCGGGCGGCTGCACGCGGCCCGTCGCGAGAGCGACCTGGTGGCCCGGCTGGGCGGTGACGAGTTCGTCGTCGTCTGCCGTGATCTCGAGGATGCCCGCGACGCCGTCGAGGTGGCCCGCCGCCTCGTCGACGGCCTCGGCGGGCCCTACCTGCTCGAGGAGGCGAGCGTGCGGGTCAGCGCCAGCGTGGGCATCGCCATGGGCACCCCGGGTTGCTCCGGCACCACCCTGCTCGCCCGGGCCGACACCGCGATGTACGCCGCCAAGGCCGGCGGGCGCGGTGGCTGGTCGATGGCCGCGCCCGATGACGAGCGCGCCGCGCCCGTCTCCTGGCGTCGGCCACCGACAGGTGCCGGGGGAGCGGACGCCGAAGGCGAAGACGCGGCCTGAGCGCGCGCGCCCTGGCAGCAGCCGGGGTCGCAGGTCAGGCGTCGATGGCGAGCACCAGGGGATAGACCGCGACGGCTCCGGCCTGCCGCAGCACTCGGGCGGCGACCGTGAGCGTCCAGCCGGTGTCGGTGCGGTCGTCGAGGAGCAGCAGCCGCTTGCCCGCCACCGCGGACGGGTCGGACAGGGCGTAGCGGGAAGCGACGGCCCGCAGCCGCTGCGCGGAGTTGGTGGCCCCCTCCGCGGGTCGAGCGGAGCCGACGACGTCGAGGCGCGCGAGCACCGGGAGGCCGGTGTAGCGGCTCAGGCCCGCCGCCACATGGGCCAGCAGCTGGGGACGGCGCACCGAGCCCAGCGCCACGATGCCCTCGGGGCGCCCGCCGGCGAAGTCCCAGGCGTCGAGGACCTGCACGAGGGCGGAGCGCAGCGGCACCGGCAGCTCGCCGTCGGGGACCTCGGGCCGGAACAGCTCGCGCAGCGAGCTGCCCCACCCCAGGTCGGTGACCCGGGCGATGGCGCGCCCCGGCTCGGCCTGCTCCTCCGGGCGTAGCCGCCCCTTCAGGTCGACGCCCAGGTTGGCCATGCCGACCGGCCACTGCCGGCGGGTCTCGACCGGCACCCCCGGGCGGTCGAGCCGGCTCTGCGCGGCGGCGAGCGTCGACTGCTCGGTGGACACGGGCAAGGTGAGCCCCCCGCAGTTGTCGCACCGCCCGCAGGGAGCCGCCTCGCGGTCGTCGAGCGCGGCGCGCAGGAACTGCATCCGGCAGCCGTCGCTGCCGAGATAGGCGAGCATCGCCTGCTGCTCGATGCTGCGGGTCTCGGCGACGCGGGCGTAGCGGTCGGCGTCGTAGGACCAGGGCGAGCCGGTGGCCTCCCAGCCACCTTTGACCCGGCGGACGGCCCCGTCGACGTCGAGCACCTTCAGCATGGTCTCCAGCCGGGTGCGGCGCAGCGGCACGTATGTCTCCAGCGCAGCCGTGGACAGCGGGCCCGCGGTGTCGGCCAGCACCCGGAGCGTCTCGCGCACCTCGTGCTCGGGAGGAAACGTCAGGGAGGCGAAGTAGTTCCAGATGTCGGCGTCCTCGCGGCCGGGGAGCAGGATGACCGTCGCCTTGTCGGTGGCCCGCCCCGCCCGGCCCACCTGCTGGTAGTAGGCGATGACCGATGGCGGCGCGCCGAGGTTGACGATCCAGCCCAGGTCGGGCTTGTCGAAGCCCATGCCCAGCGCCGAGGTGGCGACGAGCGCCTTGACCCGGTTGGCGAGCAGGTCGTCCTCGGCCGCGAGCCGCTCGGTCTGCTCGGTCTGGCCGGAGTAGGCGCGCACCTCGTGGCCCGCGCCGCGCAGGTAGTCGGCGACCTCCTGCGTGGCGGCCACCGTGAGGCAGTAGATGATGCCCGATCCCTCGAGCTCGTCGAGGTGGTCGGCGAGCCAGGCCAGGCGGGCCGCCTGGGGCGGCAGCTGCAGCACCCCGAGGTGCAGCGAGGCGCGGTCGAGCTCGCCGCGCAGCACCAGCACGTCGCCCAGGGCGGACGAGCCGGCCACCGAGAGCTGCTCGGCGACGTCGCGGGTCACCCGCTCGTTGGCCGTCGCCGTGGTGGCCAGGACCGGGATCCCGGCGGGCAGGTCGGCGAGCACCGTGCGGATGCGCCGGTAGTCGGGGCGGAAGTCGTGGCCCCAGTCGGAGATGCAGTGCGCCTCGTCGATCACCAGGAGGCCGGCGGCTGCGGCGAGCCGGGGGAGCACCGAGTCGCGGAAGTCGGGGTTGTTGAGCCGCTCCGGGGAGACGAGCAGCACGTCGACGTCTCCCTGCGCGATAGCCGCCGAGATGCGCGGCCAGTCGTCGGAATTCGTCGAGTTGATCGTCACCGCGGAGATGCCCGCGCGCTCGGCGGCGGCGATCTGGTTGCGCATGAGCGCGAGCAGCGGGGACACGATCACGGTGGGGCCCGACCCCTGGGCACGCAGCAACGCGGTGGCCACGAAGTAGACCGCGGACTTGCCCCAGCCGGTGCGCTGCACCACGAGGGCCCGACGGCGCCCGCTCACCAGTGCCTCGATGGCGCGCCACTGATCCTCGCGCAGGCGGGCGCCGTCGCCGGCGAGCCCGCGTAGGGTGGCCTCGGCCTGCGTGCGCAACGTCATGCTGACCTGTCTAGCGGGCAGGTCCGACGAAATCCGCACCGGACAGCCGAAGGGGCGGGGCCGGATCGGCTCCGCCCCTTCGGTCTGGAAAGAAGAAGGGTTCAGACAGCGCGCACGTTGGACGCCTGCAGGCCCTTGGGGCCCTGGACGACGTCGAACTGGACGCGCTGGTTCTCCTGCAGCGAGCGGAAGCCGGTGCCCTCGATCGCGGAGAAGTGGACGAAGACATCCTGCCCCTCATCGGCGGCGAGGAAGCCGTAGCCCTTCTCGTCGTTGAACCACTTCACGGTGCCCTGAGCCATTCGAGTCCTCCTCGACTCGTGCCCTCCGGAAGAACCGGAGGTGGTCGCTGCGGTGCCACCCGAATGGAAAGCCACTACCCGCACTGAAGTCCCGCGGGCGTGAAACGCACTGCCGAGAATCTGCGACCAGGAGCAACGCTACCGCTATCGCCAAGCTCCTCGCCAGCCCCCGAGGCCGTCAGGAACGAAGCCCGTTCCAGCGCGCGCTGTGCAGGTCCACCCGCCCCTCGAACACGGTGACGCCCTCGTCGCGCAGCCGCCGCAGCGCATCCTCGGTGCCCACCGGAGCGGGGTGGCCGTCGGCGAACACCACCCGCCACCAGGGCACGTCGACGCCGTACCGGGCCAGCACCGCGCCGACCGCTCGCGGGCTCGACTCGCCCAGCCACTCGCGCACGTCCCCGTACGTCAGCACCCGTCCCCGCGGGATGCGTTCGACGACGTCGAGCACCCGCCGGGCGTACGGCGACGGCTCGCGCGAGCTGCCTGCTGCGGGCATGCCCGTCAGCCTGCCCGGAAGCGCGACCCCGCAGCCCTGGCGTCGCCCGATGTGCGCCGGTTGGCGTCGCCCGCGGCGAGGCGGGTACTCGCGCCGGTGACACTGCATCGACCCACCTCCCCGGGAGCGAGTTCCCATGACCAAGACCGACAACATCGCTGTGACCCAGGCGGTGCACGACCTCGGTGCCGCGCTCTGGTTCGGCGGCTCCGTCGCGGGCGTCGCCGGCTTCAACAAGGCCGGCAACGACCTGGCCGACCCGCTCGACCGCATCCGGGTCGCGAACTCCGCGTGGCGCCGCTTCGGCCCCGTGGAGTGGGCGGGCCTCGCGGCAAACGCCATCGCCGGGCTGCAGCTCACCCGCGCGAACAAGGGCCGGGTAGCTCTTCAGCAGGGGTACGGCCGGGCCGGCGCGGTCAAGGCGGGCCTCACCGCGGTCGGTGCCCTCGCCACCGCCTACGCCGCCTACACCGGCGGCCGCATCGGCAAGCTCGAGCAGCAGGCCCGCCAGCAGGGACGCTCCTTCGACGTCAAGGACGCCTCCCAGCCCTCCGAGCAGACCCCGCCCGAGGTCGCCAAGTGGCAGAAGCGCCAGCGGGTCGCGCAGTACCTCGTCCCCACCATCAGCGGGGGCAACGTGGTGTTGGGCTCGTACCTGACCCGCGCCTACCGGCCCGGGGCGACGGCGCGCGGCGTGGTCCGACGGCTGCTGCCGGCCGTCTGATCGTCCAATCGACCGATCGGCTGGCCGCGATTCCCGCCCTCGCTCGGTGTGATCCGGACAACACGGGCAATCCGCGGGGGGCGGCCGTTGGCTGGGTTTCGCTTCCGGAAGGCTGGCATCGGTTGCCACTCGCCGGCAGGCGTGCCTAGCTTTCCGAGGTCTGCCCGTCCAGTGCAGGCCGCTCCCGGTACCGCCGAATTCTGCCCGCCGGCAGCGCATTCCGATGTCCAGGGCAGAAGCGGGGGACCCAACCGGGCTCTTCCGCCCACGGGGTGAAGCCGCTGCATGCAGCGGCCGGGCACCTTCTCCAGCCCGAACCCGACAGCTGACTCCGCAGGCGGGAGGGAGGAGCCCCATGCGCAGCTATGTCGGTCGTCACCGGCTTCCGTCGGCTTCGCGTCGCCGCTTGGCGTCGTACGCCGCCATCCCCGTCGTGGGCGCCGCGTCGCTTGCGATGGCCGCTCCCGCGGAGGCGGCGAGCACCTCCACCTGGGAGCGTCTCGCGAGGTGCGAGAGTGGCGGCAACTGGAGCATCAACACCGGCAACGGCTACTACGGCGGGCTGCAGTTCAGCGTGTCGTCGTGGCGCGCGGTCGGGGGCAGCGGCCTGCCCCACCAGAACTCCAAGGCGGAGCAGATCCGCCGCGCCGAGAAGCTGCTCAAGCTGCAGGGCTGGGGTGCCTGGCCCACCTGCTCGAGAAAGCTCGGCCTGAGCAACGCCGACAAGGGTGGGACCCCGAACGTCTCGGCCGCCCGCAGCAGCTCGGCCCGCAAGGCGGTAGCCCCGAAGAAGGCCACCACGAAGGCCGTGCGTGCGAACAGCAAGCGGGCCACCAAGGGCACGTACGTGGTGCGCTCCGGTGACACCCTGTCCTCCATCGCCCGCAAGCACAGTGTCGACGGGGGCTGGAAGGCGCTGTACGCCGCCAACCGCGGCGTGGTCGAGAACCCGAACCGGATCTACGTGGGCGAGAAGCTCAAGCTCGTCAAGTAGTTCCTGCCCAGCGGTAACGACGGCGCGGTCCCCTTCGTCAGGGGGCCGCGCCGTCGCGCTCGAAGACCGCCCGCACCGCGTCGAGCAGGGCGACCAGGTAGCGCTGCTCCTCCTCCGTCGCCCGCGCGAGCAGCCCGTCGAGCAGCTGCCACCGCGTCCCCTGGACACCGCGACCACTGCTCGCGGCGACGCGGTCGAGGACCTCGTCCACCTCGACGACGCGAAGGGTCGGCTCGGGTGCAGGCGGAGGCAGGGTACGCAGCGCCGGCCAGCCCACACCGAGGCGACGCTGGCCCGGCTCACCGGAGAGAAAGGCGACCACGGCGGGCACTGCGGGGAGCTCCGCCGAGCGCAGCGCCGCCGCGCTGCTCGACCTTGCTCGAGCGCCCCCGGGTGGCTGCCACGGTGCGCGACGTGCGGGCAAGCTCTGTCAGCGCAAGCACGACCCCATCCTGGTGCCGTCCACCAACGGGAGGCGGCCGGAGGGCGGCGGCTGGTTGGTTGCATTTCGGCGCCTTGAGAGCTGGCGACATCGCCGGCGGGCCCCGGGGGTCCTAGGCCCACACGCCGTTTGTGTCGTCAGCTCTCAAGCATGCATTTCGGGCCCACCCCCTGGACGGCCGGCACGGGTCAAGCGGTGCTGCGGACCCGTACCTGCCGCTTGATCCGGGCGAGCATCGCGGCCATGCCGCGCAGCCGCAGCGGGCTGACCGCCTCGGCCAGGCCGAGCCCGCGGTAGAAGTCGTCGGGCACGGCGAGCACCTCGGGGGCGGGGGCGCCGTCGAGCCCGGCATGCAGAATGCCGGCGAATCCGCGCGTGGTCGGCGCCTCCGGCGGTGCGTCGAAGAAGAGGTGCACCCGCTCGTGCGGGTCGACCTCGACCGCGAGGAACAGCGGCGACTGGCACTCGTGCACCTGCTCGAGGCGGTCGGACTGCTCTCGGTACTCGGTCGGCAGCTCCGGGAGTTCCTTGGAGATCTCGAGCAGCAGCTGCAGCCGGTCCCGCGGTCCGACTCCCGCGAACTCGTCGACGATCTCGGCGAGGGCGGGCGGCAGAGCTGGGGCGCCGGTCACGCGGGCCCGCCTGCGCCCTGCTCGATGGGCATCCGCACGGCGTTGCCCCACTCGGTCCACGAGCCGTCGTAGTTGCGCACCTTGTCGTAGCCCAGCAGGGAGGTCAGCACGAACCAGGTGTGGCTGGAGCGCTCCCCGATGCGGCAGTAGACGACGACCTCGTCACCGGGGCTCAGGCCCTGCTCGCCGTAGAGCTCCTCGAGCTCCTGGCGCGGCTTGAACGACCCGTCCTCGGCGGCCGCGCGGGCCCAGGGCACGTTGGCGGCGCCAGGGATGTGCCCGCCGCGCACCGCCCCCTCCTGCGGATAGTCGGGCATGTGCAGCAGCTCGCCTGAGAACTCGCCGGGGGAGCGCACGTCGACCAGCGGCTTGCCGAGGTGCGCGAGCACGTCGTCGCGAAAGGCCCGGATCGGCGCGTCGTCGCGTTCGACCACGGGGTAGTCAGCGCGGGGGCGCTGGGGGGCGTCGGTGGTCATCGCCCGGCCCTCCGCGGCCCACTTCGCCCGGCCCCCGTCGAGCAGGCGGACGTCGGGGTGGCCGAACAGGGTGAAGACCCACAGCGCGTACGCGGCCCACCAGTTGCTCTTGTCGCCGTAGAAGACGACCGTGGCGTCGCGGGAAATGCCCTTCGCCGTCATCAACTCGGCGAAGCGAGGCCCGTCGACGTAGTCGCGGGTGACCGGGTCGTTCAGCTCGGTGTGCCAGTCGACCTTCACCGCACCGGGAATGTGACCGGTCTCGTAGAGCAGGACGTCCTCGTCGGACTCGACGACCACCAGGCCCGGGTCGCCCAGATGCTTGGCGAGCCACTCCGTCGTCACCAGCCGCTCCGGGTGGGCGTACGCGGCGAGCTTCGGGTCGTCGTCGGGCGGCAGCGGCACGAGCTGCACCTCCAGGTGCGCGGGTGGAAGAGTCATCAGCGGCAACGCGGGAGCTCCTCGAACCCTTCCCCTCGCCGCGGTGTTCCTCGCCTGGCGTAACCCGGGGACGGGCTGACTCGTATTCCAGGCACCCGCAGCGCACCCGCGCCGGCCCCGATCTCGGGAGGGCGTTCCGATGAGAACGCGTCCGCCAGCTCGGTCCCTGTCCCTGCTACTCGCGGCGGTCGTCGCGGCCCTGGCTGCCGGTACGACGACCAGTGTCTCGGCTGCGTCTCCCGCGCGGGAGCTGCCCGCGCCGACGCGCACGTCCCCGCACTCCGTCGAGCACCGCTCGCCGCGGGAGCTCCCGGTGGTGACCGGCATCCGCACTGCTCGTCACGCCACCTTCGACCGGTTCGTGGTCGACCTCGCCGGGGGGCCGGTCCAGCCATGCCGTCCGGTACGTGCGCGAGCTGGTCGCCGACGGCAGCGGCGCGACCGTGCCGCTGCGCGGGCGCGCCGTCCTCGCCGTGACCCTGCGCGACGCGCAGGCGCACGCGGGACATCGGCCGACGACGCCACGCAGCGGCACCCCTGACCTGCCCGCGCTGCGACAGTGGAAGATTGCCAGCGACTTCGAGGGCCAGGTCGAGATCGGCCTGGGGCTCAGCGACCGCACCGGCTTCCGGGTCCTGGAGCTGCGCAGTCCCGACCGTCTCGTCATCGACGTGGCACACCCGCTCGCCCCGCCGACCCGCACCGCACCGCACCGCGAACGCTGCCGGCGGGGGCGACCCCGACGGAGCAGGCGCTCCTCACCAAGGTTCGCACTGCCCGCCACCCCGGCTACGACCGCACGGTCTTCACCTTCCGCGGCGGCCAGGCCTCCGGGCTCGACGTGCGCTACGTCCCTCGGCTCGTCCAGGACGGCAGCGGCCACGTGCTGCCGCTGGCCGGGCGGGCGGTCCTGCAGGTCGCCTTCGACTCCGCCGCGGCCCACGACGACGCCGGCACGCCGACCTGGACCGGCCCCGCCGTCACCTCGCCGCGGCTCCTGGCCATCCGCCAGGTCCGACTCGCGGGTGACTTCGAGGCCAACCTGACCTTCGGGCTCGGCATCGCCGCCAAGGACAAGGGCTTCCGGGTCCTGCGCCTGGACGACCCCACGCGGGTCGCCATCGACGTCGCGCACTGACGGCGCCGTCCGCGCTGACACGGTCCGCGCCGCCAGGACCTCGATGCGGCCCGCTTCGGTCGCCGGTGCTCTCGGGTCAGCAGTCGAGGAGATCGGCGAGCTGCTCCAGGTCCTCGGCGACGACCAGGTTCGCCAGCTCGCCGGGTGGCTGCTCGCCGCCACCAGGGCCACCAGGGCCGCGACCAGGACCCCACTCGTCGGGCCGGCGCACGAAGGCCGGACGCAGGCCGACGTGCGCGGCCGCGACCAGGTCGGCGCTGTGGGCTGCGACCATCACAGCCTGTCCCGGCTCGCACCCGAGCAGCTCCGCCCCGCGCCGGTAGACCCGCGGGTCGGGCTTGTAGCTGTCGGCGAGCTGCGCGGAGAGGATGGCGTCGACCCGCAAGTCGGCGAAGCGGAACAGGTCGACCAGCAGCGCCATGTGACCGTTCGACAACGTCGCCGTGCAGAACCGGGCGCGCAGCCGCTCCAGCCCCCCACGGGTGTCAGGCCACGGCCGCAGCCGCCGCCAGCCCCGCACCAGGGTCTCCTGCTCCTCGGCCGGCAGCGCGACGCCGTGGCGGTCCAGGATCTCGGCGAGGGTCTCGCGCTGCAGCACGTCCAGGTCGCACCACTCCTGCCCGGCACGCACCCGATCCAGCGCGGGCTGGTAGGCCCGGCGCCAGTCGTCCACCACTGCCGTCCAGTCCGCGCCCACGCCCGCCCGGGAGCCCGCGGCGCTGGCCTCGTCGACCAGACTGGCGCGCCAGTCGACGAGGGTGCCGAAGACGTCGAAGAGCAGGGCGCGCGTCTCGGGCATCAGAGCCTCCTGCCTGGCCCTCGGGCATGGTGCTGCTACGGCACCAGGTAGTCGCTGTCGCGGGCGTCGGTGATGCCCATGTGGCCCGGAGCGTGCCCGATGGCGAACGCGGGGCGGGACTCCATCACCGCGGCCTGCGGGGTCACCCCGCAGCCCCAGAAGACCGGGACCTCCCCGGGGCGCACCTCGACGGGATCGCCGAAGTCGGGCGCGTCCAGGTCGGCGATGCCCAGCGCACGCGGGTCGCCCACGTGGACGGGGGCGCCGTGCACGGCCGGATAGCGCGCGGTGACCCGTACGGCGGTGGGCACCAGCGACGCGGGCACCGGCCGCATCGAGACGACCAGCGGCCCGCCGATCGCGCCCGCCGGGCGGGTGCGTACGGAGGTGCGGTACATCGGCACGTTCGTGCCGGCCTCCTGGTGGCGGACCGGCACGCCGGCCTCCACCAGCGCGGCCTCGAAGGTGAAGCTGCAGCCGACGAGGAAGGCGACCAGGTCGTCGCGCCACACCGCGGTGGCGTCGGGGACCTCGTCGAGGAGCTCCCCGTGGCGGTAGATCCGGTACGCGGGCAGATCGGTGCGCAGGTCGCCGCCGAAGATGCCGGTGGAGGTCGCGCCCGGCTCGCTGACGTCGAGGATCGGGCACGGCTTCGGGTTGCGCTGAGCGAAGAGCAGCAGGTCGTACGCCGCCACCCGCGGCACGGCGATGAGGTTGACCTGCGTCCAGCCCGCGCACCAGCCGGAGGTGGGCACGCGCAGCCCGTCGCGGAAGAGCTTGCGGGCCTCCTCGGGGTGCATCGACACCGGCGAGGTGGTGACGGTCATGGCAGTTCCTTTCGGGGCAGGGCGCGGAAGCGGAGACGCTGGCCCGGTCGGGCCTGGCCGGCGAGCGGGAGATCGGCGGACACGACGACCGCGACGACGGGGTAGCCGCCGGTGAGGGGGTGGTCGGCGAGGAAGACGACTGGCGAGCCGCTGGCCGGCACCTGCACGGCGCCGGAGACGACGCCCTCGCTCGGCAGCTCGCCGCCGCGGCCGCGTTCCAGCGGCGGGCCCTCGAGGCGCATGCCGACCCGGTTGCTTTCGGGTGAGACGACGTAGGGCTCCAACAGGAACGTCCGCACGGTTGCCGGGGTGAACCAGTCGTCGCGGGGCCCGAGCAGGACCCTGAGCTCGAGGTCGCCCCCGGGAGGCGCAGCGACCGGCGCCAGGTCCACCAGCGGGACCTCGGCCGGGGCCTCACCCACCGGCAGGACGTCGCCGGCCCGCTGCTGGGGCGGGCCGAGGCCGGCGAGGACGTCGGTCGAGCGGGAGCCCAGCACCGGCGCCACCACGATGCCCCCGCGCGCCGCGAGGTAGGTACGCAGGCCGGCGCGCGACGGGCCCAGCCGCAGGATCTCGCCGGCGTCGAGGGCGACGACGGCGTTGCTCGCGGCGTCGCGCTCGCCGACCCGGACGGGTCCGACGGCCCCGGTCACGGCCACGAACAGCGGCGCGGAGGCTCGCACGCGCAGCCCGCCGAGGGGAATCTCGAGCCCGGCCGCGGCCTCGGCGTTGCCGACCAGGCGGTTGGCCAGCCGGAGGCTGGCGATGTCGACGGCGCCGGAGGGGCCGACACCAAGCCGCGCGAGCCCGGGCCGGCCGAGGTCCTGCACGGTCGTCGCCGGGCCGGGGTCGAGCACCTCCAGCGCTCTCATGCCGCCTCGACGAAGCGCACCCGCGCCCCCGGCACGAGCAGGGCGGGCGGGTCCCGGTCGAGGTCCCAGAGCGCCAGCTCGGTGCGCCCGATGAGCTGCCATCCCCCCGGCGACTCCCGGGGATAGATGCCGCTGAACTCGCCGGCCAGCCCGACGGCCCCGGCCGGCACGCGTGTCCGGGGGCTGTCCCGGCGCGGCACGGTGAGGCGGGGATCGCCGCCGACCAGGTAGCCGAAGCCGGGCGCGAAGCCGATGAACGCGACCGTCCACGCGCCGGTGGTGTGCAGCGCCACGACCTCGCGCTCGGTCAGGCCGGTCCGCTTGGCGACCTCGGGCAGGTCCGCGCCGTCGTAGGTCACCGGGACCTCCACGACGCCGCCGCCGGTGCCCGCGTCGCCGCCCGGCCGGACCGCCCGCAGGGCCCGTCCCAGAGCGGCGGCCTCGGTCACGGCCGGGTCGAAGCGGACGAGGACCGTGCGCGCCGCCGGCACGAGGTCGGTCACCCCGGGCAGCTCGGCTCGGGCCAGCGCGGCGTACAGGTCGAGCACGGCCGGCAGGTCGTCGACCTCGGCCAGCACGGCGGCGTCACCGCAGCTCAGCAGCCGCATCGCGGCCTCACGCGAACGGCGCGAGCCCGACGCCCGCGTCGGCCAGGGCGGCCCGGACCGCGCGCGCCATCGCCAGCGCCCCGGGGCTGTCGCCGTGCACGCACAGGGACGCGGCGTCGACCGCGACGACGCTGCCGTCCACGGCGACCACCTCGTTCTTCGTGGCCATCCGTACGCACCGCTCGGCGACCTCGCGCGCGTCGTGCAGGATCGCGCCCGGCTCGCGCCGGGACACCAGCGTCCCCGCTGGCGTGTAGGCCCGGTCGGCGAAGGCCTCGGGCACCGTACGCAGACCCGCCTCGGCGGCGCGCCGCAGCCAGGCCGAGCCCGGCAGCCCCAGCACGGGCAGGGCGGGGTCGTAGCGACGGACCGCCTCGACGACGGCGGCGGCCTGCTCCTCGTGGTGCACGATCGCGTTGTAGAGCGCGCCGTGCGGCTTCACGTACGCCACCCGCGTGCCGGCCACCCGGGCGAAGGCCTCGAGCGCGCCGATCTGGTAGAGCACGTCGTCGGTGAGCTCGGCCGGCTCCACGTCGACGAAGCGCCGCCCGAAGCCGGCGAGGTCGCGGTAGCTCACCTGCGCGCCGATCACCACGCTCCGCTCGGCCGCGCGCGCGCAGACCCGCCGCATGATGCGCGGGTCGCCCGCGTGGAAGCCGCAGGCGACGTTGGCGCTGGTGACGACGTCGAGCAGGCCGTCGTCGTCGCCGAGCGGCCACACACCGAAGCCCTCGCCGAGGTCGCTGTTGAGGTCCATGCCGCTCAGAACAGCTGGCCCAGCCCGCGCAGGGAGTTCCAGCCGAGATAGACGGTCAGCACCCACGCCGCCGACCCCAGGGCCACCAGCCACGTGGGGTAGCGGTAGCCGCCCATCAGCTCGTGGCGGCGAGCCGCCACCCACAGCAGCAGGCCGAGCCCGACCGGCAGGATGAGGCCGTTGAAGGCACCGGCGAAGATCAGCAGGTTGACCGGCGTGGTCCCGAGGGCCAGGAAGATGCCGGTCGAGACGGCGATGAAGGCGACGACGACCCAGCGCTCGTAGCGCGTCACCCACTGGCCGGCCACCTTGAGGAACGACACCGAGGTGTAGGACGCGCCGATCACCGAGGTGATCGCGGCCGACCAGAGCACCACGCCGAACACGATGCGCCCGGTGGTGCCCAGGGCGCTCTCGAAGGCCGAGGCCGACGGGTTGGCCGGGTCGAGTCGGGCGCCGCCGGCGACGACACCGAGGATGGCGAGGAAGAGCAGCACCCGCATGATCGCGGTGAGCAGGATGCCGGTGATGGAGCTGCGGGTGATGGCGCCGACGTTCTCGACGCCGCGCACGCCGTTGTCGACCAGGCGGTGCGCGCCGGCGTAGACGATGTAGCCGCCCACCGTGCCGCCGATCAGCGTGGTGATGACCAGGAAGTTGACGGTGGCGGGGGCGACCGTCTGCCGCAGCGCCTCGCCGACCGGCGGGCGGCTCGTGATCGCGACGAACGTCGTGAGCCCGATCATCACCACGCCGAGCAGGATGACGAGCCGGTCCATGGCCAGCCCGGCCCGGCGTACGAGGAAGACCGCGATGGCGATGGCGGCGGAGATGCTCGCGCCGATTTTCGGATCCAGGCCGAAGAGGGCGCGCAGGCCGAGCGCGGTGCCGGCGATGTTGCCGATGTTGAACACGACCCCGCCCAGCACGTCGAGGGCGGCGAGCAGGAAGCCGGCGCCCGGCACGACGGAGTTGGCCAGGTCCTGCGCCCGGCGCCCGGAGACCCCCACCACCCGCCACACGTTGAGCTGGATGGCGATGTCGACGAGGACCGAGACGAGGATCGCGAAGGCGAACGCCGCGCGCAGCTGGTTCGTGAACGTCGTCGTCTGGGTGATGAAGCCCGGCCCGATCGCCGAGGTCGCCATGAGGAACATCGCGCCCGCGAAGCCGGCGCGCCCGGCCGACGACAGCGCCGGCGCCGGTCCGGCGGCCGGGGAGCCCTCCTGCTCCAGCCGCGTCGCCCCGCTGCCTCGTGCGTCGTCGCGCATCGCGTTCTCCCCGCGGCCGCTCCGGTGGAGCCTCGCTCCTCTGTGCGCCGCACCCTAGTCCTGTCCCGCACCGTTCGTCTTCGCCGTTTGCCGTACTGCGGGAACGGGGAGTAGCGGCACCCAGCATCGCCGACGGTGGGAGTGCTCATGGACGTCCGCAGGTTCCTCGCCGCGTCCACCGGGATGCTCGGACTGGTCACCGCCGCCGCCGTGGCGGTGGCCCCCGCGGCCAACTCCGGGGCCTCCGCGGCCATCCCGGCGACGGCCCCGACTTCCGCGCCGGCAGCGGCACCCGCAGCAGTGGCGGGAGCTGTCTGCCTGGACCGCGAGGACGCCGTCCTCACCGTCGAGGAGCAGCGCCTCGAGTCGCCCCTGGTGCCGGGCGGCGAGCCGGTGGCCGCGCAGTTCCTGCGCGGGAGCGGCTTCGACCAGCCGGTCGCGGAATTCGAGGCCGGCCTCTGCGGCATCGCCAGCCTGGACGACGCCGCTCACTACGTCCGCGAGGGCGGGGCCGATCTGTGGCGCCGGGCGGTCGACCGCGCGCAGGGGCGCACCAAGGCCGGCACCGTCGACCGCTACGACGACCGGCCGCTCTACTGGTCCCGGCTGCGCATGACGCGGGCCCTGCGGCAGTGGCAGCCGGACTTCGAGGTGACCGGCACCTCCCGCGGCGCCCTACTGCGGATGCTCGACTACGCCTCGCGCGGGATCGACTCGGTCGAGTTCCCGTCCGAGCGCGGCACCACCCGGGTCCTGGTCAGCGGCTTCGACACCTTCCGCCTCGACCTCGACCTCCGCAACGCCAACCCCTCCGGCGCCTCGGCCCTGCAGCTCGACGGCCGCCGCGTCCAGACCGCCGGCGGCATGGTGGTCGTCCAGGCGGTCATGCTGCCGGTCAACTGGACGGACTTCGATCAGGGTGTCGTCGAGGACGCCTTCGGGCCGTCACTCGAGCCAGGAGGCGGGCGCGCCGATCTGATCATGACGATCAGCCAGGGCGCCCGGGGCGTCATGGAGGTCGAGAAGTGGGCCGGGGGCTTCCGCGGCGGGTCACCCGACAACAACCTGAACCAGCTGTGGGGGCCGGTCTCCCGGCCGGCGCACTGGCCGCAGCCCTACGACTCCCCGCAGTGGATCCGCACCACGCTCCCGTACGAGGAGATGATCGAGGCCGGTACGGGTCCGTGGCCGGTGAGTCTCGACGACAACGTGTGCGAGTGGCCGGCGGGCACCTTCCCGGACCCCACGAAGGTACGGTGCCGGTCCGACCCGTCGCCCGGGTCCTCGGCGGCGGCCGGGGGCGGCGGTGACTACCTGTCCAACGAGAGCATGTACCGCTCCAACCGCCTGCGTCTGGGCATCGGGGCCTGGAACGTGCCGGGCGGGCACCTGCACATCTCCGCGCTGGTCTATCCCGAGGACAAGGCGCAGCTGACGAGCCCGGCTTTCGAGGCCGACCGGCGCGCCACGGTCGACCAGACCGTCGCCCTCGTGGAGGCCGCTGGCCGCGCCGCTGACTAGTTCCCTGCCTCCTCTCGAGCTCGTGGTCTTCGTCGGGTTGCAGGGCGCGGGCAAGAGCACCCACTACCGGCAGCACTACGCCGCCACCCACCGGCTGGTCAGCAAGGACCAGTGGCCGAACGCGCGCCGCCGGGAGGCCCGCCAACAGCGCGTCCTCGCAGAGCTGCTGGCAGCCCGGGAGGACGTCGTGGTGGACAACACCAATCCGAGTCCGGACGAGCGCGAGCCGCTGCTCGCGATCGGCCGCCGATCCGGCGCACGGGCGGTAGCCGTCTTCTTCGACGTCCCGCTCGCGGTCTGCCTGCGCCGCAACGAGGCCCGAGTGGGGCGCGCGCGGGTTCCTCCGGTGGCGCTGTTCGCGACCCGGGCCCGGCTCGTCCCGCCCACCCGCGAGGAGGGCTTCGACGAGGTGCAGGTGCTCCGCCCTCGCGGACCCGGCCCAGGGGAGGGCTTGCGTCGGATGCTCGAGAGCTGACGACCCGTACGCCGGCGAGGGAGAGGCGCGTGCCGTTCGTGTCACCAGCTCTGGAGCACGCGAAATCCCGGCGACGGGTGGGCCGCCCGTCGCCCGCCCGCCGCAGGCGGACGCGACTGCGGGCTGGCGTGCCTCCGTGCCGGTGCTCGAGCGACTTCCGCTGCGGTTGGTCGTCGCCACCCGCTACGTGCTGCCGCTACGCGAGGGCGGCTCCCTGCCGGGGCTGGTCGAGGCCGACGACCTCGGCACGTACGTGGTGAAGTTCCGGGGTGCGGGGCAGGGGCGCAAGGCCCTGGTGGCCGAGGTCGTCGCGGCCGGGATCGCCCGGACCCTCGGCCTGCGGGTGCCCGAGCTCGTCGTCGTCGAGCTCGACCCCGAGCTCGCCCGGGCCGAGCCCGACCCGGAGGTCCAGGACCTGCTGCGGGCGAGCGGCGGGCGCAACCTGGGGGTCGACTACCTGCCCGGGTCGTTGGGCTTCGACCCCGCCGTCGACCCCGTGCCTGCCGAGACGGCAGCGCCGTGATCTGGTTCGACGCGCTGGTGGCCAACGTCGACCGCTCGTGGCGCAACCCCAATCTGCTGCGGTGGCACGGCGAGATGTGGCTTGCACGGGCACCTCGCCGCGGTGCGCGAGCTCGCCGCAGGTGCCGCGAGCAGCGGAGCGAGCGGGGCTCGCCCGCCGGGGGAGCGGTTCCGCTGGCTGACCGCCCCCGCTCGACCGTCGTGCAGACCTCGCCGGTGCACACCGGGCTCACCCGGGACTCCGCGGCTGAGCTGCGCAGGCTCCTCGAGGTGATGGTGCTCCCCCCAGGTAGCGTGTCGCAGACCAGGGGCGAGGAAGGTGGGGCGTGCCGGTGGAGGCACCGCTGGAGATGGCCCGGCGGCTCGACGAGGTGGGCTATCTCGCTGACCGGGGGCTGGCCACCGCGGCGTTCCTCGCGGTGCGCATGGGCCGGCCCCTGCTGTGCGAGGGCGACGCCGGCACCGGCAAGACAACCCTCGCGCAGGCCCTCGCCGAGGTGCTCGACACCCCCCTGGTCCGCCTGCAGTGCCACGAGGGACTCGACGCGTCCCAGGCCCTCTACGACTGGGACTTCCCCCGCCAGCTGCTCCACCTGCGCGCGGCCGAGGCCGCCGGCGTCGCCGACGTCGACCGCCTCGAGGGCGAGCTCTACGACCGCCGGTTCCTGCTGGCCCGTCCGCTGCTGCAGGCGCTCGAGCGCAGCACCCCCGAACGCCCCAGCGTCCTGCTCGTCGACGAGCTCGACCGGGCCGACGACGAGTTCGAGGCCTTTCTGCTCGAGGTGCTCGCCGACGCGGCGGTGACCGTGCCCGAGCTCGGCACGATCCGGGCCGCCCGCCCGCCCGTGGTCGTGCTCACCTCCAACCGCACCCGTGAGCTGCACGACGCGCTCAAGCGCCGCTGCCTCTACGTCTGGCTCGACCACCCGTCCTACGAGCGCGAGCTGGCGATCCTGCGGCGCCGCCTGCCCGAGGTCGACGAGCGGCTCTCGCGCCAGGTCGCCACCGCGGTGCAGCACCTGCGGGCCCTCGACCTGGTCAAGCCGCCCGGGCTGGCCGAGGCCCTCGGCTGGGCACGCGCCCTGCACGCCCTCGGCATGCGCGAGGCCGACCCCGACGCGCTCGTGCTGACCCTCGGCGCCGTCCTCAAGTACCGCGAGGACCAGCAGCGGGTCACGTCGGCGGGAGTCGCTGGTCTGCTCGCCGGTGTGGCCGGTGCCTGAGCAGCCCGAAGCGGCGGCCGGGCTGGTGGGACCCTGGTGGCGTTCGCCCGCACCCTGCGCGCCGCCGGAGTGCCCGCCTCACCCGATCGGGTGACCGCCGCGCTCGCTGCCCTCGGTCACGTCGACGTGCTCGCGCGCGAGGACGTGTACTGGACCGGGCGCGCGACGCTGTGCGGCAGCGCCGATGACCTGCCCCGCTACGACCGCGCGTTCACCGCGTTCTTCTCCGGCGAGCGCGGCGCCCCCCTCAGCTCCCGGCCACGGGTCACCGTCGTCCGGGCCGTCGCCCTCGCCGACCCGGGGGCCGGGTCCGACCCCGGCGGGGAGGAGGGCGACGAGACTTCAGCGGCCGTCGCCGCCAGCCGGGCCGAGGTGCTCCGCCACCGCGACGTGGCCCGCCTGGGCGCGGTCGAGCGCGCCGAGCTGAAC